>JBHARQ010000044.1:0-18921 GCA_041831015.1 Simonsiella sp.
CAATATCAGCTTTATTTGCCGTCTGCCGAAGCCTTGCGCGATGAATTACAAAAAGAAATGGAACATTTTCAGGCAGCCTGAAAATAAATTTAAATTGAAAAATAAAAGAATTGATTATGTCCAAAAACCTACTTATTGTTGAATCTCCCAACAAAATCAAATCCATCAAAAAATATCTGGGTGGCGATTTTGAAGTTTTGGCGTCATTCGGACACGTCCGCGACCTTGTGAACAAAGACGGTTCGGTCAATCCCAATGACCATTTTGCGATGAAATACCAAATCATCAGCAAAAACAGCAAACACGTTGACGCGATTGTCGCGGCTGCCAAAGAAGCCGAACACATCTACCTCGCCACCGACCCTGACCGCGAAGGCGAAGCGATTTCTTGGCACATTGCCGAGATTTTGAAATCCAAACGTGGCATGAAAAACGTGGGCGAAAAAATTCAACGTGTGGTGTTCCACGAAGTGACCCAAAAAGGCGTACAAAATGCCTTGCAACACCCACGTTCTTTGGATTTGAACCTTGTGGACGCGCAACAAGCTCGCCGTGCGTTAGATTATTTGGTGGGCTTTAATTTGTCGCCATTGTTGTGGAAAAAAATTCGCTACGGCTTGTCGGCTGGTCGTGTGCAAAGTCCTGCTTTGCGCCTGATTTGCGAGCGCGAAAACGAGATTAAAGCGTTTGAAACACAGGAATATTGGTCAGTTCACATGGACAGCCACAAAGGGCGCACCAAGTTTTCCGCCAAATTAATTCAATGGCTGGGCAACAAATTAGAACAATTTTCCTTACCCGATGAAGCCAGCCAAGCACAAGTATTAGCGGCATTGCAAGGCAAATCTGCTCACGTTGCCGATGTGATTAAGAAAAAAGCCACGCGCAAACCAGCCGCGCCTTACACCACGTCCACCATGCAACAAGACGCGGTTCGCAAACTCGGTTTCACGACCGACCGCACCATGCGTACCGCGCAACAGTTGTTTGAAGGCATTGACGTAGGGCAAGGCGCAGTCGGCTTGATTACCTATATGCGTACCGACAGCGTTACTTTGTCGGAAGATGCGCTGGTTGAAATTCGCCATTATATTGAAAACAAAATTGGCGCAGATTTTCTGCCATCTTCGGCAAAAATCTACAAAACCAAATCCAAAAATGCACAAGAAGCGCACGAAGCCATTCGCCCGACTTCTGTTTACCGCACGCCTGAAAGCGTAAAGCCGTTTTTGTCGCCCGACCAATTTAAGTTGTACCAAATGATTTGGCAACGTACTGTTGCGTGTCAAATGGTGGACGCAAAATTTGACGCGACCACAGTGGATATTAACGTGGGCGATGGCGTGTTCCGTGCCACAGGGCAAGTTTTGACGTTTGCAGGCTTTTTGAGCGTGTATCAAGAAGGCGCGGACGAAGACGATGAAGCCGAAGACAACAAAAAGCTGCCTGAAATGGCGGTGGGCGATGAATTGCCCGTAGATAATGTGTATGGCGAACAACATTTTACGCAACCGCCACCGCGTTTCAATGAAGCGACTTTGGTGAAAGCATTGGAAGAATTTGGGATTGGTCGTCCATCTACTTATGCCAGCATTATCAAGACGTTGAAAGACCGTGAATATGTGATTGTGGAACAACGCCGTTTCCAACCCACCGACACGGGCGACATTGTCAATAAATTTTTGACCGAGCATTTTGAGCAATATGTGGACTACGATTTCACCGCTAAATTGGAAGACCAATTAGACGAAATCGCCAACGGTAAACGCACTTGGATTCCTGTCATGGAAAAATTTTGGAAAGGTTTCCATAAACAAGTCGTTGAAAAAGAAGGCATTGAACGCGCCAAATTCACCACCGAAGAATTGGACGAAATTTGCCCACAATGCCACAACCACAAATTGCAAATCAAATTCGGACGCGCAGGACGTTTCATCGCGTGTGCAGGCTACCCCGAATGCGGCTACACGCGCAATGTGAACGAAACCGCCGAGCAAGCCGCCGAGCGCGTAGCGCGTGAAGCCGCCGAACAAGCCGAATTGGAAGGACGCGAATGTCCGAAATGTGGCGGACAGTTGGTGTACAAAACCAGCCGTTCAGGCAGCAAATTCATCGGTTGCGCGAATTATCCGAAATGCAAACACGTTGAGCCATTGGAAAAACCGAAAACCACAGGCGTAACCTGTCCGCAATGCAACAAAGGGCAATTAGTGGAACGCAAATCGCGTTTTGGTACAACCTTTTACAGTTGCGACTGCTATCCTGATTGCAAATACGCGGTCAATTCCGAGCCTTTAAACGAGCCGTGTCCGCAATGTGGTTGGAAAATCACGATGCGAAAAGTAACGAAGCGTTGGGGCGTGGAGCGTGTGTGTCCGCAAAAAGAATGCGGTTGGAAAGAGCAGCTTGAACCGCCTGCTGCAAAAGAGCCGAAAAAATAAATTTCAGGCTGCCTGAACATCAAAGGCAGCCTGAAATAACCATTTCAAAGGCTTTTGACGATTTCAAATCAGGAGATAAAAAGGATGCCAACACAGCGAATCAAACACCAAAATCAACCGTATGCATGTTTTTATGTCAAATGTCAGGATTTGGCGACAGGCGACATACAAACCTATGTTTTTTATCAACAAGAAGATTTATTGGCATTTGCCCAAGCGTCTGCCAAATACCGATGGGCGATTTTGAAAACCGAGATTCGGTTTTTTGAATTGCACAAATGGTATCCCCATTTATCGGCGGAGCAGCGCGACGGCATTCATTTTGCGCCCCATGATTATGCTGATGCGATTGATGGCAAAGCCTATTTGGCATCATATCAACCGTAAAATCCGTTCTAAAAAAACAATGACAGCTATTTTGACGGGAACGCGCGTCTTGCCGCGCACCACGCTTTTAGGTGCGTGGCGCGGAACGGTGCGTTCTCCGTAGGGCGTGTGTAAATCCACCATTTGATTGATTATATTGGAAAAAGTGGGTTTACACCCACCCTACGCGCTCATGATGCCTACACGAGTTTCAAAGGTTTTTCAATGAATAAACTCCCATTCTTATTTCTTATTTTTGCTGCATCCTGTTCTCATCAAATATCAGTAAAGGAAAGCAATTTGACCAATGAAACCAATGTAAAACAATCCATTAAAGATATGGATTTTAATATGGCAGTTGATTTATTGGCAGATGAAAATGTACGAAAAGCGGTGAAAAAATCCAATACTGTAGAAGTAAATGGCTTTAAAATATTATATTCCACACCTAATGAAATATTCATTATCAAAGATAACAATGTGATTGCGCGAATTAATGAGAGCAGCAAAACGTTCTATCGCTCAACATTGGCACCATTAGCAGGACGAGAAGTCTATTTAGAAGACAATTTATTAATTTACAATAATCATAATAATACTTTTATTGATTACAATATAGATGGAATAGATGTTATTGAAGCGAATTATTTGGATATATTAAATACCAAACCACTTTCTACATCCACCAAAATACCCAATACTGCTATTGTCAATCAACAAGTATGTACAGTATATAAAGATTTATCTCGTAGCGCATGTTGTGGCAAAGTGGGATATGTTTTTACTTTTGAAAAAGGGTGGGAAAAACAACAAAAAATGACTGAAAAATGTCAATATCATTAAGTGATGTATGTTGGATACTTATATCCGACATACCATTCTACTAGCATTTTCAGGCAGCCTGAAATACCCAACCAACTCTACGGAGCGCAAATCATTCCGTGCCACCCACCTAAAAGCGTGGTGCGCGGCAAGACGCGCGTTCACGTCAAAATCACCGCGCACAAAATTCAGGCTGCCTGATTTTTCAGCAAAAATTAATATTCATTCAAAACCGCGTTTTGTTGCAATTGCCCGATAAATTGGGCATACGCTTTGTCTCGTTCTTGCTTGATTAATGCTTGGCGAATGGCTTCGTGCTGAATTTTAGCAGGGTCGGTTTCGGTGCGTTTGCTCACCATTTGCAGCATTTGCCAATTATTGGCGTTTTGAATCGGTGCGCTGGTTTGTCCTGCTTGCAAGAGTTTCAACATGGCTTCCACTTTTTCAGGTTCAGAACCTTCATTGATTTCTTGTAAACCGCCTTTGCCTGCCGCCGAATCTTGTGAATAGCGTTTGGCTAGTGATTCAAATGACGCGCCTTGTTCCATCGCTTGGGCAATGGCTTTCATGCGTGAGCCAACTGCATTGGATTGATTTTTATCATTGATATTAATCAAAATACGGCGTACTTGATAGACGGTAAATGGACTGCCTGTCGGTAAAGATTTGCCTTCTTTTTGAGATTGCGCGATATAGGCTTGAATTTGTGCATCATTCACGCTCACGCTTTCATTAATGCTCATCATCAAGCGTTCTATCAGCACATCTTTGGCAATGTTCAAGCGATAACCTGATTTGCTCCAGCCAAATGAAGCCGCTTGTGCATACAATTGTGCAACGGTGGTGTTGCCAACCGCCGCGCGACGTTGCAATTCTCGGTCAATTTCAGATTCGGTTACTTTAAAACCTTGATTTTTGGCAGCATCAACCATTAAGCTGCGTTCAATTAATTGTTGTCGGGCGGCGGCTGCCAGTTGGGTATTGGTCATGTCTTTGCTGGCAGGGTTGCTACGTAACACACGGACGGCGCGTTCCACATCGCCATAGGTAATGATGGATGCGTTAATTTCAGCCGCAATGCCGTTTAAAGGCTTGATATCGGCGGCAGCCTGAAAACTACTTGCCAATAACAAGCTTAACGTTAAAATTTTGATGTGTTTCATTTTTGATTAACCTCATTGGTTTTGTGATAACCGGGAATACCCAGTCTCAAAGTTTCGTATGGATTGCTACCCAAACTGCTTAAATCTTTTAATTGTAATGTCAGGAAAAACGCGTTTTTGTAAGTATTTAAACCCGTTACGCGGCGTTGCCCAACAAAGCTCACGCTCCAGCAGTTGCATGGATTGCGATATTCTAATCCCAGCACTTGTTCTAAATTTGCCCATGGCGAAATACTGTAATTCAATCGTCCTACGGCATATAAATTGGGCGTAATCGGATATTGCGCTGCCAAATCAATGTGTTTTAATTTATCCCAATAACCTGAATAAATTTCTTCACGGCGACCGTATTTGAAACGCGCTGCCAACACTTTACCCGCTTTGGGGTTGTAGCGGACGCTGGTGTCAAAGCGTTGCGTGGTTTTATCGTTGGCGTTGTAGTGCCAGTTCATGTCGGCAAACCAGTTGCGATGCACTTGTCCGCCCAAATAGGCAATCAAATCGCTGCGGTTGCGTGGTGAACTGCCAATGCTGCCGTCTAATAATACGTTGTCGGTATTCAAATAGACTTTTTGTCCAATGGCGGCGCGAAGTCGTTCCATGCCTGTTACAGGGTCTAAAAAGCGCGTTTGTAAGCCAATGGAAACGCTGTTGCTGGCGTTGATGCGGTCGTGTCCTGAATAAATATTGTCGCGGAATAATTGGTCATAGCTAAAATCATTCAGCGAGGTATCAAAATTCGGCAAATCATTTTGTGGACGGCGTTTCACATAATTGTAAAATAGGCGTGGTTCAAAGGTTTGAATATATTGATTGCCAAATAATTTGGCGGCACGCTCAAAGGTAACGCCTGTGTCCACACTTGCCATCGGTAAAACGCGGCTGGTGCTGCGTTGGCTTAAGCTGCCAAATTGGTCTAGCCAATATTGGGTGGCGTGTACGCCCACTTTGGGTCGCACATAACCCCAAGGTTTGCTGAAATCCCATTGCACGGTTGGATATAAGACGGCGCGTGTACCACTTTGTTTGCTGTTGTGGTCAAAGCGCGTGAGTTGCCCCAGCACATTCACATTTGCCAAACCATATTGTTTTTGCCAATCAGCAGACAGACGCGGCATCAGTGCGTAGGGGGTGTCGGTGTTACCTGATGAATCGGGTAGAGATTGGTAATCTAATACGGTTAAATGGGTGTTTAATGTGCTGCCCAAGAGGGAGGTACGGTAATTTAGCCACGCGCGATTTTCTAAATTAACACTGGCAGTGGTGTCGTAAAAATCACGTTGGTAATCATCGTCTGACATGCGATGTACATTGACACCGCCTGTTAATTGATTAGTAAATTGGTGGAGATGCGACCATTTGGTTTCATAACGATTGCTGTGGGGGCTGCGGGCATCGTGTGGCATGTATTTTGCGCTCAGGCTGCCTGAATATTTCGGCTCTAAATAGCGAAATTCGCCGCGTAATGTGGCACCACGCGCGGTAATTAATCCAGGGGCAAGTGTCGCATCGCGATTGGGTGCCAAATTAAAATAATAAGGCAATTCTAATTCTGTACCATCTGAACCTACTTTCAAAGTTGGCACCAGTAAACCGCTTTTACGGTTGCCATTGAGTGGGAAATCCACCCATGGGGTGTATAAAATCGGCACACCACCAAATACCAATCGCGCATTTTTCGCCACGCCGATATTGGTATCGCGATTGGCGGTTAATTCGCTGGCTTGGATATACCATGAGCGGTCATTGGGTTGGCAGGTATTGAATTTCACATCGCTCATAGACGAATGGGTTTTGTCGTGCATTGCCACATTGCCTGCAATGCCTTGTAAACGGCGACCTTCATGTTCCGCTTCAAACGATGAATGGCTGGCTTGACCTTTGTTTTGTTTTAAATCATATTCCAGCGTGTTGCCGCGCACGGTTTGACCATCGCCGCGCGTGAGTGCGAAGGAATCGCCTGCTTTCACTGTTTCCGTGATTTGGTCGTATTCAATCCATTGCGCGTTGAGCACTTCATCATTGCGCTCCACAATCACATCGCCGCTGGCAACGGCGTGCGTTTGACTTTTGCCTGCCAATTTATCGGCAGTAATGCGTGTAACATCGGTGGCTAATGGGGGTTCACCACTGCGTTTGGCAGGTTCAGCCACGCGATGCGTTGTGCCTGCTGTGGGCGCAACACAACGTTGCAAACGACTGCGCTCCCAAGACGCTTTGGACACTTCCCATGCCATATCATCAGCCCACACACTGTTTGAAAATGCCACACTTAATGCCAAAATCAAAGGTTTAAAACTAAATTGACGAGACAAAATAACACCCTGCCATGCGTTTACGGTTAAAATAGCGATTATTTTAACCGAATTTTTAGTAAAAACACGAAAAACCACGTTCAGGCTGCCTGAAAATTCGTCCGCAGCTCATGAAATTGAAAAGGATTCCACCATGCAACGTCAAACCCAATTACACAACTGGCTCACTCAACAATATCCAGACCGCCCATTTGAACTGACTTTTGCGGCGGCAGATGCCGATTATCGTCGCTATTTTCGCGCCCAATTTGCCGATGGCAGCACCATAATTTGCATGGACGCGCCGCCCGAAAAAATGCGTGAAAGTGTGAATAATTATTTAAAAATACGCGACTTATTTTCACATCTGAATGTGCCGACCGTATTAGCCAAAGATTTGGAACAAGGCTTTGTGGTGCTCAACGATTTGGGCGACACCCAATATTTAAAAGCCATGCAAATGCACTCCGATAATTTAGCAGCACACAAAGCCTTATTGCTGGAAGCAATCGATGTCTTAATTGAATTGCAAACCGCCAGCCAGCCCAATGTGTTGCCAGAATACGACCATGCCAAATTATTAGCCGAAGTGAATTTATTCCCTGATTGGTTTGTGGCACGCGAACTGAACACTTCATTTAATATGAAACAAAAAAAATGGTGGGACGAAGGCATTGCCGCCCTATTGCCTGTGATAGAAGAGCAGCCCAAAGTGTATGTTCACCGCGATTTCATTGTGCGTAATTTGATGCTGACGCGCGACCGCGTGGGCGTGTTGGATTTCCAAGACGCGTTGTATGGTGCGATTACCTACGATTTGGTGTCCTTGCTGCGCGATGCGTTTATTGAGTGGGAAGAAGAATTTGTATTGGATTTGGTCATCCGTTATTGGGAAAAAGCCCGTGCAGCGAATTTGCCTGTGCCTGCCGAATTTGACGTCTTCTATCGCTGGTTTGAATTTACAGGCGTGCAACGCCATTTGAAAGTGGCAGGCATTTTCGCCCGCCTGTGGTATCGAGACGGCAAAGACAAATACAAACCTGAAATTCCAAGATTTCTAAACTACCTACGCCGCACCACGCGCCGTTACCATGAGCTGACACCGCTTTACGCCCTGTTGCTGGAATTGGTAGGCGATGAAGAATTGGAAACAGGTTATACCTTCTAAATTGATTTTAATGATAATGCTGCCTGAAACACCATTTTCACATTCCCTAAACCTTTCAGGCAGCCTGAAAGACATCAGCCATGAATTTCCGTTCCAACCAAGCCATTCCATCAAGTCGTTTTCGCTTATCGCCCATTATACTGGTAGCGTTGGCGGACACCACGGTGGAGCTGACCAACGTTCGCACACGCGAACGCTTTGTCGTGAGTGCCATTTTGCCGCCCAATACCCAAATTCGCAGCGATTGGGAAATTACCGCCTATCGCTACAGCGAAAATTTACAACCCTTTGCCCATCCGCGCACGCCTGTAACCAACAGCCACGCCGCCGAGATGATTTTAAAACACGCACTCAAAGAATGCGGCTTATCCCAATTTGCCTCAACCATGATTTTGCGTCCACAGCCCCGCTTTTTGGTGGACATTACCGATGCCGAATTAACCACATTACGCGATATTGCGCTCAAAGTGGGCGCGGCGCGAGTGGCAATGTACCTCAAACCCGAATTTTCAGAACGCGATTGGGCGTATTTTGAAAATGCCTAAATTCATTGATAAGGGAGCGATTTTAAATTATGGCATCAGTAAAATTATATCCAGTTGATAATGTTCAATTTTTATTAACTCAAGGTGCAGATTTAATTAGCAGTCATTTGCGCACTGGGCAATTATGGGAACATTTGACCATTCAAATTATTTGCCTATTTTTCAAAAAAATGAATCGCCCTGTTTTTGTGGATATTGGTGCTAATTTAGGGGCAATTAGCATTCCGATAGGCAAATTTTTGCAAGATAAACAAGGTCAAGTTCACAGTATTGAAGCGCAACGACCTGTTTTTTACCAATTATGCGGTAATTTATTTGCCAATCATTTAAGCCAACATTGCTTTGCCTATCACACCGCCGTAGGCAATACGATGGGAAGCATCCAAGTGCCTGTATTAAATAGCCATACCACTAAAAATATTGGTGGTCTATCACTAGATGAAAACATTCGCAGAGAACAAGGCTGGCGCAGTCATTTTGAACAATACGAAACCGTGCCATTGACCACATTAGACGCGATGAATTTGCCACTTGCCAGCATCATCAAAATTGATGTGGAAGGCATGGAATGGGAAGTGATTCAAGGTGGTTTGGGCTGGCTCACGCGCAGCCAGTTTCCGCCGATATTGTTTGAAGTATGGGGCGATTATATGAAACAGCAAATTCCCAAACGCCAAAAATTATTTCGTTTATTAGAAAATTTAGGTTATGAATTATTTTTACTGGGAGACTTATGTATTGCCCAACACAAAAATAATCAATATATCAAATTTGATTTGCAACAAAATCAATTAAAAATGTCGCTTGTACCGCGCATTGAAACCAATTAATTAATGAAAGCGTGTTGATATTTTTGGCGCGAAATGGGTTTTCCCGATAAAATCACGCCTGAAATATCAACACGCTTTTATTTTAATGAAGGATTTATGATGACTTATCCAGCTTGCCCACAATGCCAGTCCACTTTAACCTACCACGATGGCAGCCAACTCGTTTGCCCCGAATGCGCCCACGAATGGCAAGAAACCGACACCACCACCGAAGAAACCGTGGTGGTAAAAGATGCCAATGGCACCCCATTAGCAGATGGCGATACCGTTGTTTTGATTAAAGATTTGAAAGTCAAAGGCAGCAGCATGGTCATCAAACAAGGCACCAAAGTCAAAGGCATTCGCTTGCAAGAAGGCGACCACGACATTGGCTGCAAAATTTACGGCACACCCATGAATTTAAAATCAGAATTTGTGAAAAAAGCTTAATTTCATGACCTTGAATATTCAAGCCTTTTTAAAACAGCATCATCATCAAACCATCATTGTTGGATTCAGTGGAGGGATTGATTCGGTGGTGCTGTTGCATTTATTGGCGCAGGCTCGTGAAGCGCATGGGCTGACTTTGCAAGCGGTACACGTTCATCACGGCTTAAGCGTTTATGCCGATAAATGGGCGGCGTTTTGTGCCAAGGTGTGTGCAGCGTGGCAGATTCCGTTGCACGTCAAACGTGTTACCGTGCAGCCTGAACATATTGGCGTGGAAGCGGCAGCGCGGGCGGCACGATACGCAGCGTTTCAAGATGTGAAAGGCGATTGCTTGGCGTTGGCGCATCATCGCGATGACCAAGTGGAAACGTTTTTCTTGGCGGCATTGCGTGGCGCGGGTGTGCGTGGTTTGGCGGCGATGTCGGCGCAATCTGATTCAAGCAGCCTGAACGTGGTGCGTCCATTGTTGCACATTTCGCGCACACAAATTGAGCAATATGCCGCGCAACATCATTTGCCATTTATAGAAGACGACAGCAATACCAACCCTGATTTCTTGCGAAATTGGGTACGGCACCATTGGTTACCCGAACTGTATCAACGCTTGCCCCACGCCGACCGCCATATTCTTACCGCCATTGAAACATTACAAGATGAGTTGGAATTAATCAATGAATGGAATCAATTAGATGAACAATTCATTTATCAAAATCAACAATTTAATATTGCTAACTGGCGCACACTCAGCCCAGCCAGACGGCGGCAACAATTAATTTCATTTACCAAACGACATCATTTGGGAACACCGCGCCGCGCCAGCGTGATGGATTTTGACCGTGTTTTACAAGAAAATGAGCAGGGCGCACAATGGACGTTGCCACAGGGTCAAGCGGTGGCGTATCGTGGCATTTTATTTGCTTTATCAAATAATTGGCAAACGAAATGGGCGTGGCAAACACCGCTTTCAGGCAGCCTGAAACAATTAGCTGCATCCAGCGGACTGACTTTTGAAACGCGAAATGTCGGACTGCCTGAAACCGCATTACACCAAAACATGACCTTACGTGCTGTGCAAACAGGCGATGTTTTGCCCCTAAAAATAGGCAGCAAATCCATTAAAAAACTGTTACAACAATCAGGTGTGCCGCCTTTTTTACGCGCCCATTATCCTGTTTTGGTGGGAGAAAATGGCGAAATTTGGGCGGTGGTGGGATTGGCGGTTAATCAGCGTGTGGCGGTGGCAGGCGGCGTGTTGCCTGTGAGTGAACATTTGGCGCGGTTTCTGATAGAATGAGTGCCGTTTAAATCCGTTTATTTCAAGGAAAATTAAGTTATGAAAATTACCAGTCAATGGGTTGATGGACGCTGCTTTGTAGCCAGCAATGAATTAGGACATTCAGTCGTGATGGACGGTACGTCCCCAGATGATGGTTTGAAACGTGCGCCCAGCCCGATGGAATTATTATTGATGGGTGTGGCAGGTTGTTCCAGCATTGATGTGGTGGACATTGCCAAAAAGCAACGTCAAGATGTGGTGGACTGCATCACCACCGTAGAAGCAGAACGCGCTGATGAAGTGCCACGCGTATTTACCAAAATCCATATTCATTTCAAAGTGATGGGTCGCAATTTGCGTGAAGAAATGATTGGTAAAGCGGTGCAATTATCTGCTGAAAAATATTGTTCCGCGTCCATTATGTTGAGTAAGGCGGCGGAAGTGTCGCATAGTTTTGAAGTGGTGGAAGTGTGATGATTACATTATCTGTTGATGCCATGGGTGGCGATTTTGGTCTGGACGTTACCGCGCCTGCTGCCGCCACCTTTTTAGCCAAACAACCTAATGCACAACTGATTATGGTGGGCGATGCCGAACGCATTCATGCCGCATTGCAAGCTGCCAATGCACCGATGGCGCGTGTACAAGTGGTTCACGCCAGCCAAGTGGTGGAAATGGACGAAGCCCCACAATCTGCTTTGAAAAACAAAAAAGACTCGTCCATGCGCGTGGCGATTGAGCAAGTGAAAAATGGCAACGCACAAGCGGCGGTGTCGGCTGGCAATACAGGCGCATTGATGGCGACTGCCCGTTTTGTATTAAAAACATTAAACGGTATTGAACGTCCTGCGATTGCGAAATTTTTACCTGCTCAAAATGGGCATCTCACGCTGATGTTGGATTTGGGCGCAAACGCAGATTGCACGGCAGAGCAATTATTTCAATTTGCGGTGATGGGCAGCGAATTGTTTACCGCGCTCAATCCGAGTGAAACGCGTGCGCGTGTTGGCTTGCTCAATATTGGCACAGAAGACATTAAAGGCACGGAAGCAGTTAAACAAACTTTTAAATTATTAAAAGACAGCAGCCTGAATTTCATTGGCAATATTGAAGGCAACGGCGTTTTTACAGGCGAAGTGGATGTGATTGTGGCAGATGGTTTTGTGGGCAATATTGTTTTGAAAACCATTGAAGGCGCGGTTAAATTTATGGGTAATGAAATTCGTGAAGAATTTCATCGCAATATGTGGACAAAATTGGGCGGTTTGGCTGCCAAACCTGCATTGAATGGTTTTAAGCAAAAATTAGACCCACGCCGTTTTAATGGCGCGATTTTCTTGGGTTTGCGTGGGGTGGTGATTAAAAGTCATGGCGGCACGGATTCGTTGGGATTTGCTTACGCGTTGGAAGAAGCCTACCACGAAGCACAAGCCAACAGCTTACAAAAAATACAAGAAGGCGTGGCAACCCAATTAGCCGCCTTTCAAGAAAAAAAATTGCTGGCAGAACAAGCCAATATGGCAGATGGCGAAGTTTAACGATATTCAGGCAGCATCGTACGTTTGGGGTTGCGTCTCCACAGGCTGCCTGAAACCCATCACCATCACAAGGATAATCATATGAACAAAATCATCATCGCCTTACTTTTTTATGCGGCGAATGCGTTTGCAGATGCACAAGTGAGCCAACCCGTGATTGATTTATCGGAAGATGAATCCACCAGTGAACACATTGCGCTTGCCGTCCAAAATTATTACAAACACCCCAATCCACAACAAGCCTTAAATCTCTCGCTAGAATTAATGCAACAACCTGTTTTTGAAAGTAAAACCCAAGCACGGTTAAATACATGGTTGTGGAGCGCACAAATTTTGCAACAGCAACCGCGTTTAACCAAAAAATGGTGTAAATCACTCAAAAAATCAAAACAACATATTGATATTGCCCCCATTTTTCAATTTGCGAATACGTCTGCTGCCAAACGCTGCCTGAAATCACTCACTTTAAGCGACAGTGAGCGTGAAACATTGGCACAATTACCTGATTTATCAGCACCTTTGGAACGCGAAGTGCTTGCGCCGATTGATTTGGATATGCTGTGGACAACTTTTTTTGCCACAGGCAATCCGCAAGCGGTGCATAAATTGGTGGACTGGGTGGCAAATTACGATGTCAGCAAACAAGGGCGTTTTAATGATACCTATGCGGCGGCGGTCTGGTCATTGAATGCCAATATTTATCAAGATGTTGAGATTAGAAAAATGGTGAATGAGTATGTCAATTCATTAACACCGCAACAACAGCAAGCCGTGAAAACATCTTTGCAATTATCATCTTGATATGATTAATTTTTTATAATTTAATTTATGCCAACTTTATATTTAATTCCCACACCATTGGGCGCACCTGATACGCCCTGCTTATTGCCGCACGAGCAAGCACAAATTGCACATCTGACTGATTTTATTGTAGAAGCAGAAAAAACAGCACGAGCGCATTTGAAACATTTGGTCAATACACCGATTCGTGAATTGTCATTGCAAACGCTCAATGAACACACGCCCCTCGCTGAAGTCAATGCGTTGCTACAACCTTTGCGTGATGGGCGCGATATGGGCTTGTTGAGCGAGGCGGGTTGTCCTGCGATTGCCGACCCAGGGGCGGATGCGGTGGCATTGGCGCACGCGCAAGGGTTTGATGTGAAACCATTAATTGGTGCATCGAGCATTGTGTTGGCGTTGATGGCATCGGGGGCGAATGGGCAATGTTTTGCGTTCAAAGGCTATTTGCCTGCGGACAAAGAAGGGCGTTCAGGCAGCCTGAAAGCCTTAGAAACGCGCTCCCGTCAAGCCAATGAAACGCAAGTGTTTATTGAAACGCCGTATCGTAATGATGCGTTATTGGCAGATGCGGTGGCGTTGTTGCACCCCGACACGCGCTTGTGTGTGGCGTGTGATTTGACGTTGCCCACGCAACTCATTATCAGCAAACGCATTTCAGAATGGCGCACGCTGCCTGAATTGCCCAATCTAAAAAAACGCCCAACGATTTTTGTGTTGCATTCAAATTAACCCCTACAGAGAACTGATTTTTAGCATGGTGATGATCTGACGGGAACGCGCGTCTTGCCGCGCACCACGCTTTTGGGTGCGTGGCGCGTGTTTCGTCCGCACTCCGTAGCGTTCGTTTGGCAGGGTAGTAGTCGTAGGGCAGACCTGCCCAGTTCTTGCTTTGTCGTAGGGGCAGATTTCATATCTGCCCCTACGTTCAAGAATGCGAGTTTTGCAAAGGTTTCAATATGACCAATACTCAAAAAATGCTTAAACCTAATCGTAGGCAAAAACTTAAAGCAGGAGATTATTTTGCCATTCCATTAAAAAATGGAGAATATGGGTTAGGGCAAATTTTAGATATGGTTGAATGCGTTGATAATGCGACATGCGTATTATTTAATCAAAAATTTTTGGAAGGGACGCCTATTCTAGCCACGTCTAATGATGTTATTTGCGCCCAATATGTAGTTGGACAACTTTTAAGGCGATATTTTCCTATTGTACAATCAGGTGTAGTAGATAACCAATTGTTACAAAAATATTTTCCTGAACACAATCGATTTAAACAAGGGAATATTGTTGGTATGACTTCCTACCAAACAGGTATTGTTGAAATGTTTTTAAATGCCTACTTTGGATTAACATTTTGGAATGAATGTCATAACCCAAATTATTATGATACTTTATTGGTTTCACTTGATAAAAAGCCACTGAATTTAATGTACCGAAAGGTGGAATGAAAACCACCCTACGGAGAACGGACAAAACACGCGCCACTACCCAAAAGCGTGGGTGCGGCGGCAAGACGCCGCGTTCTGGCGAATATTCAGATAACCTTTCAAAAAATATCGTGTACTAAAAAGGCTGCCTGAAAACATGGTTATTGTGTTTTCAGGCAGCCTGATTCATTCAAACAAATTACGCCGACAAAGATGCCAAACGTTTTTTCATATCATCAGCCGTTTTCTGCTCTTTAAATGGGCCAATGCGAACTTGATAACCTTTTGATTTTTCATTTTCAATCAAAACAACAGGATAATTTAATTTCGCACTACGCATTTGAGAGGATAATTTCAATAAATGGGCATTGGCTTCTTTCAAATTACCAAACACTTGCGAATCCAAATACACCGCCTCTTCACGCCCAGCAAAAGGCGCAAACGCACCTTGAGTTAAAGCCGCCGTAAACAAGGTTTTGGTAACTGTAGCTGCCTGCTGATTACTCAAGTTTTCAGCATTCACTTTTGCCAAATTGATTTGCTTATGGGCTTTGGGCAGGGTAACGGTAACTTTTTGGAATTTATCGGTGCTAATTTTGGCATTGGCAACTTGAATATTGTCGTTGCTGGCATCCAAACTTTCAATGCGAATATTGGCAGAACCTGCGCTCACAAAACCCAATTGCTGCGCCGCGCCTTTGGATAAATCCATCACACGATTGCCATGAAACGGCCCACGGTCGTTCACGCGCACAATCACACTTTTATTGTTTGCCAAATTGGTTACACGCACATAGCTGGGCAAAGGCAAACTGCGGTGTGCTGCGGTCAGCGCATTCATATTAAAACGTTCACCGTTGCTGGTGGTACGTCCATGAAAACCAGGGCCATACCATGATGCTTTGCCTGTTTGTTTAAAATTTTGCACCTCTTTTACGGGCGCGGCATTGGCTTTATTAATCGCAGCTGTTGCCACCAACATCAGGGCAATCAGACTAATGAAAAAACGATCTTTTGCTTTGGACACGATAACGCTCCATTTCTAAAGTTTAAATTGATGTGTATTTTTTAATTATAACAACAAGCAATTTCTATGCCAACTAATTGATTCATTGACAAATTTATAATTAAATAATGAGGTCATGACTTTCAAACTGATATTTTTAATTGAAATCAATGTTTTGAAAGCTGATTTTATCCCCTAAATTGTCAATCACACCCCACCTGCAAAACCTTGCTGTCGCCACGCCTCAAATACGGTGATGGCTACGGTATTGGATAAATTCATACTGCGATTATTTGGCATCATCGGGAAACGAATTTTTTGGTTATCAGGCAGCGCGTTTAAAATATCGGCTGGCAAACCGCGTGTTTCCGCACCAAATAAAAATACATCGTTGGGTTGAAAGGCGACTTGGTCGGGGCGCGTTTGTCCTTTGGTGGTGAGCGCGAAAATGCGCCGTCCTGCCAATGCCGCCGCGCAGTCTTGCCAATTTTCATGCACAATCAAATGGGCAAATTCATGGTAATCCAAACCTGCACGTTTCATTTTGGTGTCGTCTAATGGAAAACCGAGTGGTTTGACCAGATGCAATTCGCAGCCTGTGTTGGCGCATAAGCGAATAATATTGCCCGTATTGGGCGGAATTTCGGGTTGATACAATACGATGGTAAACATATTTTTAAATTCAAATAATTAAATAATTTGGATATTCAGATTCAGCCACGCAATATAAACCGCGCTGGCGGTATTCGTCAAATTTTCCGCGCCATCACCCATACAAAAATGGATTTCGCCCCCGCTAATTGCACGCAACGCGCTAATTCGCCCAAAGTCGCGCCTGTGGTGTAAATATCGTCAATTAATAAAATGTTTTGACCGCGTATATCCGCTTGAATGGTAAAGCTGTTTTTGATATTTTCAATGCGTTGGGCTTTGTTGAGTGTGCTTTGTGCGGCTTTGTGTTGTCGGGAAACGGCATCGGGCGGTAATATGGGCATTTGGTAATGGGCAGAAATCGCATCTGCCAATTCATCGCATTGATTGAAACCGCGTGTTAATCGGCGTGATGCGCTGATGGGCATGGGTAAAATGGCATCAACCGATACTTGCTCTAGCCAAATCGGTGGATTTTCCAGCATCAACATTTGAAAAAAATGGGAAAATGCGGTTTTCCCACCATGTTTCCAATCGTGCAAGGCACTGGGCAAGGGGGGAATGTAATTAGCACTTTGCCACTCGTGCGACCACACGGCGTCGGGCGTGGCAATTTGTTGGTGGGGACGTACCCAAATATTTGCCAAATCATTCAGGCAGCCTGAACAGACCGTTTCGGTTGTCAAATCATGGCACAATAGACACGATTTTGATTGAAATGATGATAATAAGGTTTGAAACATGACAACACATCTCTGTTTTATTCACGGTTGGGCGGTTAATGGCGCGGTATTTAACGATTTTCGCGCACGGCTGCCTGAACATTGGCACACCAGCGCACCGCATTTGTTGGGACATGGTGATGATGTTCAAGATTTCAATATTGCGGCGGCGGTAGAACGTTTGGCGAATCACATTGCCGAGCCAACGGTGTGGTTTGGTTGGTCATTGGGCGGATTGGTGGCGTTGCATTTGGCGGCGCGTTATCCCGAGCGCGTGAAAGGCTTGATATTATGCAGCACCTTTGCACGATTTCAGGCAGCCCCCGACTATCCGCAAGGCGTCAATGCCCACATGATGCAACGCATGGCAAACTTCCTACAACAAGACTACCCACAATATTTACGCCAATTTCTCGAATTACAACTCCTACACACCCCCAACCGCAACGAATTACTCGCCAGCCTCCTGCCCGACATCACACGCTACGGCACACCAGCCGCGCTCCAATCCGCATTAAATGCTTTAGAACAAGCCGATGCCCGACCGCTCCTGTCCCAAATCACCGCCCCCACGCTGCTACTGTATGGCGACAAAGATGCCATTACCCCACCGCGCATGGGCGAATACCTCGCCGCCCACCTACCCAACGCCGAATTACACATTGCCGACAAAGCCGCCCACGCCCCCTTTTTAAGCCATGCCGATTGGAGTGCCGAACAAGTGCAAACATGGGTTGCGCAACACCTTCAGGCAGCCTGAATTTTGACGGGAACGCGCGTCTTGCCGCGCACCACGCTTTTAGGTTGCTGGCGCGGAATGGGGCGTTCTTCGTAGCAAAATAGGTCGGGCATTGATGCCCAACAGTTAGCTTTTTTAAATCACACACGGAATGAAAATGAACATCCCCTTCTCGCCACGTTTACTCATTGCCCTATTAACCACATTGATGTTCAATCATGCAGCCTCAAACCCCTTGACTATAAACACAGAAAATTCGATTACCGATAACCATCTTGCGCCCAAAAAAATCAAATCCATTAATCAAATCAAAAAAGTCCAATTTCAAGGCGATATTTATTGGGGGTGTGGCAAATCCATTTTCAATCCATTGTATCAAAACCATCATTACCGAAATCAAACCAAATATCCCAATTTAAATCAAATATTTGATAACAATACAGCGATTCTGATTTCCGTGAATCATGTACAGATATATGCGAATACCATTCGCCATGATGAATCATTTTGTTCCTTGAAAAAAGATGTGAAAAATGCAGAGATTCAAGCCTATATTGTGAGTGTAACGGCTGAAAATGGGCAGAAAGCTGATTTAATTTACTTAATCAATTATAAACAACTGCGCTCACCACATAAAAATTAAAGGAAATTCAATATGGTTATTAACTGGGAAAATATCTGTATGCAATATGATGTG
>JBHARQ010000045.1:0-32624 GCA_041831015.1 Simonsiella sp.
AATTCTCCATTGCGTAGGGGCAGATTTCATATCTGCCCTATCCACCAACTTGAATTTCTGTACGCCACAAAGGGCGGATATAAAATCCGCCCCTACGACAAGATAAGAACTTGGCAGGTCTGCTGTCTCCGTAGGGTGGGTGTAAACCCACCATTTGATTGATTATATTGAAAAAGTTGGGTTTACACCCACCCTACGCGTTATTTAAAAACCATCAAGTTGCATCGTGGGCGTAGCCCACGCTACATTTGGTGCTACGAAGAACGCCCTATTCCATGCCACCCACCTAAAAGCGTGGGTGCGGCGGCAAGACGCCGCGTTCCCATTAATGATTTGTATTTTGATTGTTTGAAAATGTCTTCTGAAAATCACACCATCGCCTATATTTTTGGGCAACCTGTTACTGATGTGCCGCAAGATTTGTTTATTCCGCCTGATGCGTTGAAGGTGGTGTTGCATAGTTTTGAAGGCCCGTTGGATTTATTGTTGTATTTGATTCGTAAGCAGAATATTGATGTGCTGGATATTCCGATGGTGAAAATCACGGAGCAGTATTTGAGCTATATCGCGCAGATGAATCATGAGCAGTTGGATTTGGCGGCAGAGTATTTGTTGATGGCGGCGGTGTTGATTGAGATTAAGTCGCGCTTGCTGTTGCCTGCGCCTGAACAGGCGGAGCAAGACGATGAGCTTGACCCTCGCGCGGAATTGGTGCGCCGTTTGTTGGCTTATGAGCAGATGAAGTTGGCAGCGCAGGAGTTGGACAATTTGCCTCGCGCTGGGCGTGAGTTTGCGTGGGCGTATTTGCCGTTGGAAATTGCGGCGATTACGCAGTTGCCTGATGTGTATATGATTGATTTGACACAGGCTTGGCTGGGGATTTTGTCGCGGGCGCAGCATACGCGCAGTCATGAGGTGGTGGAGGAAGCAGTGTCGGTGCGTGAGCGAATGACGGCGGTGTTGCGGCAGTTGAATGATGGTGATGGGCGAGCGGTGTTTAGTGATTTGTTTGATGTGAATGCGGGTGTGGGAATGTTGGTGGTGACGTTTATTGCGTTGTTGGAGTTGGTGAAGGAGGGTTTGGTGCGGTTGCAGCAAGATGAGGTGTTTGGGGAGATTTCGGTGTTTGTGCAGGCGCATTCTGAAGAGGATGTGTGGGAAGGTGATGAGGTGGTGGCATGAATTATGCTTTGGATGCGTTGTGGTGGCGATTGGTAAATCCACAACTGCGTGATTTGGCAAGTCTTTTAACTGCGCCTGCGTTGTGGCAGACGGGGTGTGAATTGGGGGTGCGTACGTTGTTGGGGGATGAGGGGTTTCGTTATTTGCTTGATTTAGATGATGATGTGAATTTCAGGCTGCCTGAAACGGTAGCGCATCCTTTATTGGGGAAATATGCGGAGCATTTGTTGGCGTTTTGGTTGCAACACGCGCCGCATAGTCGGTTGTTGGCGCGAAATGTGCAGGTGTTTGATGAGGATAATCGGTCGGTTGGGGAATTTGATTTGTTGTCGGAAATGAATGGGGTGGTGTATCACATTGAGTTGGCGTGTAAGTATTTTGGCGCAGCAGACGGGCAGCCTGAAAAGATGGTGGGCTTGAATGTTCATGACCGATTATTAAATAAAATCAGTAAATTGAATCAACAATTAGGTTTAGCCCAAACACCAGCAGGACGCAAGGTTTTAGCGGAATATGGTGTGAATGCAGATGCGGTGAAATCTGTGAGTGTGGTGCGTGGTATGGGTTTTACGGTTTCAGGCAGCCTGCCAGCACATGATGTTTATCCTGTGAATGCGTGGGTGGGGAAATTGGTTGGTGATTTAGATGATGATGTGTTTTCTGGGGAAAAGTGGTTTTATCGCTTGCCGAAAACGGGTTTTTTAGCCCCTGCGCGGATTTCAGGCAGCCTGAAAATGGCGGCGGCGGATTTGGGCGATGCCGATGGTTTGATTGCGGAAGTGGTACAGCGACCCGATGGCGCGTGGCATGAAGTTCAGCGTGTGATGTTGCGGAAATGATGAATATTTTGATGGTGTTGCATAGTCAAGATGAATCTGTAATATCAAGCAAAAAAATCACGCAATATAGACAAAATCGTTTACAATCCGCGTTCCCAATTTTTATTAACGATTCAGATACATATAAAGGATTTTGATTTATGGCACAATCTTTAGGTTTTCCGTTAGAAACGGTTGCCGTTTTTGTGGTGTTGTCGGTTGGCGCGATTGTGATTGATTTGTACGCCCACCGCGATGAAAAGCCACTCACGCTGAAAAGCGCGGCTTTGTGGTCGGTGTTTTGGGTGCTGGTATCCATTGCGTTTGGTGGCTATTTGTGGTGGCACCACGGCAGCGAAGTCGCGAGCTTGTTCTACACAGGTTACGCGCTGGAAAAAGTGTTGTCGGTGGACAATTTGTTTTTGATGATGGCGGTGTTTGCGTCATTTAAAATTCCCGAAGGTTTGCGCCATCGCGTGTTGTATTGGGGGATTATTGGTGCGATTGTGTTCCGCTTGATTTTTGTGGCGATTGGTACTGGCTTGTTGGCATTGGGCGCGTATGTGGAATTGATTTTTGCGGCGATTATCGCGTTTGCAGCCGTGATGATGTTGAAAGGCGGCGATGATGACCACGATGAAAATGTGGATTATTCAGAACATTTTGCCTACAAATTGGTTCACAAATTTTTCCCTGTGTTCCCACGTTTGTACGGACACAATTTCTTTTTGAACAAAGAAGAATTAGCCAAAGCGCGTGAACAATATCCCGATGTGAACTTGGAATTGGCTGGCGAAGACGTGAAACACCCCGAAAACAGCCACCCACAACGCATGAAAGAAGGCGCATTGGTGGCAACACCGTTGTTTTTGTGTTTGGCGGTGATTGAGTTGTCGGACGTGATGTTTGCATTTGACAGCGTGCCTGCGGTGATTGCGGTATCCAAAGAGCCGTTGATTGTGTATAGCGCGATGATGTTTGCGATTTTGGGTTTGCGTACCATGTATTTTGTGTTGGAAGCGTTGAAAGGCTTTTTGGTGCATTTGGAAAAAGCGGTGGTGTTTTTGCTGTTTTTCATTGCGTTCAAATTGGCGTTAGCAGCAACTAACCATTTGTTCCATCATGGTTTTGAGATTTCGCCTAATGCGTCTTTGGTGGTGGTGTTGGTTGTTTTGACGATTGGCGTGGCAGCGTCATTCATTTTCCCGAAAAAAGAAGATGACAAACCAGCAGCCAAAACAGATAATGAATCAGCAGAATAATTTTTAAATATGCTAACAGGCAACCTGAAACATCATTCAGGCTGCTTGCTTATTTTTATATAATCATCAGAACCTAATCTTCACATCAATTGACTATCAAATTAAGATAGCAATCTGATGAATACAGGTTCTGATATTAATTTTCTACCAATAAAGCATCAAATTCCGCTTTGTGTTCCGCGCGAACATAAGGACGCAGCAAGCTCAATGAACGGTACACGCCGCGTTGTTTTGCCACTTCGGTCATTTTGGCAGTTGGATTCATGGAACAGTCAAAGTCAAACCAGTATTTGGTTACCAGCCAGAAATTGGTTGCCAAATCGCGTTTGCCACGCTCATCAATTTCAATCACGCCCAAATCGTTTAATTGGGACAAGACTTTGACTGAAATCGGGGCAATTTTGGCGCGTGAAAATTCATTGTGTTCACCCAATAATTCTACACTTCGATTTAATAAGGCATTGACATCACTAAATAAAAAGCGGTAATTCCACATCACTTCGTAAATGCCCAGCATGTAATCCATCATTTGTGAAATGGTATTGGGAATTTGTGCTTTGGAAAAATAGTCCAATAATTCATGGCTATAACGTTTGAATAATTGGATAATGATTTCATCTTTATTATTAAAATGATAGTACAAATTCCCTGGGCTAATGCCCATGTAATTGGCAATGTGGTTGGTACTGATATTGCGTTCGCCATGCTCATTAAACAGAAATAAGCTGGCATCAACAATTCGAGTCGCTGTATTGGTTCGTGCAGATGGTCGAGCCATAAAATGATTCCTTATTAATTTTAAATGCTTGATTGATAAGCGGCGGCGTCTAATAAGTTATTCACATCATCCGCTTGATGGGGACGAATTTGGAAAAGCCAGCCTGCGCCATAAGGTTCTTGATTAATCAGTTCGGGCGATAATGCCAATTCGGTATTGATGGCAATGATTTCCCCCGCCACAGGTGCGTACACATCAGATGCAGATTTCACCGATTCGAGCAAGCAAACTGATTCGCCTGCCGCCACATTTGCGCCCACATTGGGTAATTGTGCGAACACCACATCGTTGAGTGCGTTTTGCGCGAAATCGCTCACGCCAACGGTCAAAATGCCGTGTTCATCTGCGCGTACCCAAGCGTGTTCTAGGGTGTAGCGCAGTTCTTCTGGGACGTAACTCATAAAACAGATTCCTTGTAAAATGGTTGCGCGAAGGATTTTTCAGGCAGCCTGAAATGTTTTTCGCGTAAAATGGGGATTATTTTAACTGTTTTTTCACATATTTCAAAATGAAACCTGAGCATTTACGCAACTGGCAACCTCAAGCCACCGATGAGCAATTAAATGATTTTATTCAGCAAAATTTAACGCTTATGCAATTATTAGAGGAAACATGGTCTCGCTTTGCCGCCACGCTGCCTGACGCTGTGCCAACGGTGTATGAATCGCATTATGGTGAAGGGGTAGATTGGGATTCATTGGAACATGTGCCAATTTCTGAAAGTGAAATGATTGAATTTTTAAATCATTTTGAAAAAGAACGGGCGCATAATGACCGCCCATTTGGCGACCAAGTTACGATTCGGGAACAGGATTGGACGATTGATGGCTTGGATGATGAGTCTTAAATTAACCAGATATTTTGTATATAAAAATATGATTTTATTAACCTTTTCAGGCTGCCTGAATGAATTTTATTTTTTAAATTATGGAAATGATTAAACTAATTTACACCCATCATCAACGCGCTTTTTGGCAAATGTTTGCGCTGACTTTATTATCAGGCGCGTTGGGGATTGGCACGCTGTCTTATATCAATCATTATTTATTGCGCGATCATCAGATTAATACAGGCGGAATTGGCTTATTTATTGTTTTGATTGCCGTCTATTTCACGGTGTCTAGTGTGGCGCAAGTTTTGTTAGCCAAATTGGGGCAACAATTTATTTTTACCACCCAAACGCAATTTGTCAAACGCATTATGGACAGCCATGATGCTCAAATTCAACTGGTGGGCAAACCCAAAATTTTAGCCAGTTTGGGCAGTGATATTCGCAGTTTATCCTTCGCATTTACGCGGCTGCCTGAATTGGTGCAAGGGGCGTTGTTTACATTAGCCTGTAGTTTGTATTTGATTTATTTGTCGCCCAAATTATTTTTGGTTACGGCAGTATTGATGGCAGCCATGATTTGGGGAACCAATGTCGTGGTGCGCCGACATTACAGCAGCTTTCGCGACATGCGCCACGCCGAAGACGATATCCAACGCCACTACCAAACCGCATTAGATGGACACAAAGAATTAAAACTCAACCGCTTTCGCGCCGAACGCTTTTATCAAGAAGAATTTATCCCACAAGCCGAAAAACGCCGTAATGCCCATATCCATGCCGATGCCTATCATGCCATTGCGATGAATTGGGGCAACAGCATGATGTTGGCGGCGGTGGGTGTGATTTTTTATTTGTCCATGCAACACGGTTGGGCAAGTTTATCCGATGCCGCCACCATTACCATGACCGTATTATTTATGCGAACCCCGCTTACGGCAGCGATTGGCGCATTTCCTGCGATGTTGCAAAGCCAAGTTGGCTTGCAAGCATTGCAAAATTTGGGTTTAGATGACTATCGCAGCGATTTTCACGGTACGTTCAGGCTGCCTGAAAATTGGCAAACCATTCGTTTGGAACAAATTACCTATGCCTATCCCGTGCAAGGCGGACAACATTTCTCATTACAACCCATTGATTTAACCATCAAACGTGGCGAAACCGTTTTCCTGATTGGCAGTAATGGTTCGGGCAAATCCACCTTATCTATGGTATTGGCAGGTTTATATACGCCTACTTCGGGGAAAATTTGGGTTGATGACATTGAAATTACCGATGATAACCGCGATGCCTATCGCCAACTATTTGCCAGCGTGTTTACCGATTTTCATGTTTTTGAACAAATCATGGACGGCGCAGGATTAGATGTTGCCGATGAACACATTAACCAATGGCTAGCACACCTCCATTTAAGCGAAAAAGTCAAAATTGAACAAAAACGCATTTTAAACACCAAACTCTCGCAAGGACAACGCAAACGCCTAGGCTTACTCATCGCCGCATTAGAACAACGCAGCATGATGATTTTAGACGAATGGGCGGCTGACCAAGACCCCCAATTTCGCCGCGTTTTTTATGAACAACTGCTGCCTTTATTAAAACAACAAGGCTACACCCTGTTTGCGATTAGCCATGATGATAAATATTTCCATCATGCCGAACGCATTATCTCCATGAAACACGGCGTATTAAGCGAATTGGACACCGAACACGCCAAAAAAGTGGCAGATGAACACAGTCGCATCCATTCATCACATCAACCTACCCAATAAGGAACCCATGATGAAAACCCTATTCTGGCTCATCGGCTTATCCGCAACCCTTGCCCATGCCGCCCCCGACATCGCCACCTTACAAACCCAAGCCATGCAAGGCGACCCCATCGCCCAATACCAATTCGCCCAACATCTCGTCCAACAAGACCAAACCGATGCCGCCGAAACATGGTACCAACAAGCCGCCCAACAAGGCTACGCACCTGCCCAAACCCAATTTGCATGGCTGCGCTACGCCGCCCACGACTACCCAACCGCCGCCCAATGGTACACCACCGCCGCCGAACAAGGCGATGCCGAAGCTCAATTCAACCTAGGCTTGCTCTACGAACGCGGCGACGGCGTCTCGCAAGATGCTGCCACCGCCCTAAATTGGTATCAACAAGCCGCCGCCCAATCCTCCGTCAAAGCCCAAACCCGACTGGGCTGGCTGCATGAACACGGCGTGTTGGTTGCCAAAAATAGCGTTCAGGCTGCCCGTTGGTATCAAAAAGCGGCAGAATTAGGCTATGCCGAAGCCCAATTCAACCTTGCCATCTTGCTAGACGAACAAGGCAACTACCGCGCCGCCGCCCTATGGTACGAAAAAGCCGCTGCCCAAAAACACGTCCACGCCCTATACAATTTAGCCGTACTTTACCAAGACGGCAAAGGCGTAAAAGCCAACCCTGCCAAAGTACGCGAACTGCTGCAACAAGCCGCAAAACTTGGACTCCCCGAAGCCCAAACCGCATTACAAAATAAACAGTAAGCCAATTTTGCCAGAACGCGCGTCTTGCCGCGCACCACGCTTTTGGGTGGTGGCACGGAACGGCGCGTTCTTCGTAGAACGGTAGGTTGGGCATTGATGCCCGACAGCGTATTGAAATATTTGAAATGTGTCGGGCATAAATGCCCGACCTACACGCTATACTAAACCCATCATCATCTGAAAGTACATTTTATGAAATCCAAATTACTGATTCCCATCATATTCATCTGCACATTTTTATTAACAGCTTGTTTTGAGAATGATTATCGAGAAGTACAATGGAAAGAAGAAGTCAAATTAGAAAATGGCAAAATCATTACCATTGAATCCAAACTAAAAGGCGAAGTCAGAAAAGAATTCGGCGGTGGCTATTCAGATTTTAATACCTTTAGCCATGATATCCAAGTGATTGATACTGCTGGTTTAGGTTCTCCCCCACCGATTTGGTCAAGTCGCTGGATTCCCAGAATTTTAGATAAAGGGGAAGATAATTTATGGTATATGGTTGTAACAGTTGGATATTGTTATGACTGGAATAGCGAATTTCCTTATCGTCAATACAAAGTGATTGATGGTCGCTGGCAACAAGTTCCTTTTGAAATGGATAAATTAGAAGGTAAAGAACCTAATTTAGATTGGGGGATTCCTGTGGATGGAAGCATGCCATCTTTTCTATCCTATCAAGAAAAAGCCATAAAATATCCTTCATATCGCAAGATTGAGAAAAATAAAACCATTGGGTGTAGTGTATATTGTCTTGCGAGTGGAGGTTGTAGTCAAGAAGACTTCTGCACAATACCTAATAATAGATTTTTGCCACAATGCCTTGATTATGGCAAGCGATTAGTTGAAGAATGTAAATTATCATTTAATAAAAATAATGCGTCTTGTAAAAGACTGTTTCAAGAAAATCAACAGATTGATTATGATAAAGAATTGCTGGAACAATGCAAATTACCCATGAATCAATATAATTATATTTGCAAAGAGTTTTTTCGCGACAATCCTAATTTGAAACCTAATTGATGATGAAATATTGGCTTGAGGCGCGTAGGTCAGGCATTGATGCCCGACACATGGTCAAATCTTTCAATATGATATGGAGCGGCGACGGCTCGTCGCCAACGATTGAATTTCTATGAAAATGAAATGTATGTTGTATGTTAAAAATGGCGACGAGCCGTCGCCGCTCCATTCTGAAACGTCCAATCTGTACTACGAAGAACGCACCGTTCCGCGCCACTAGCCTAAAGCGTGGGTGCGGCGGCAAGACGCCGCGTTCTCAAATTTAAATTAATTTATTTTCAAGGAGTAAACTATGAAATTGATTCTTTGGCGACACGCGGAAGCGGAAATCGGTTCGGGCAATGATTTGATTCGTGAACTCACGCCCAAAGGTCATCGTCAAGCGCAAGCCGCCGCCGATCAAATCAAGCCGTTATTGCCCAAACATGCGCTGATTTGTGTGTCGCAAGCGGCGCGAAGTGTGCAAACTGCTGGGTATTTGCAACGCCATACGTTGTGCCAACCTGAATTGAATCCTGAAGCGCGTGCGGTGGATTTGTTGCCGTTATTGCAGCCGTATGCGGATGATGCGGTGGTGGTGTGGGTGGGACATCAGCCTTGGATTGGCGATTTGGGCGGTTTTTTGCTGACAGGGGCGTGGTCGGAACGGGGAATATGGGTGAAAAAGGGGGCGTTTTGGCAACTGGATTTGGCGCGTGATGGCGATGGGTGGTTGGCGAAATTGCGGCAAGTGGTAAGTGGGTGAATTAGGGGCTGATGACACCGCTTCGCTGTCATCAGCCCCTATTAGGCTGTCGGTTATTGTTCAGGCAGCCTGAATTCTTTAAAATTGCGGCATTTTTGAATTTTGGGAATGTTTTTGTGATGACTGCCACCAAACCGCCTTCGCCGATGATGCAACAGTATCTTGCTATCAAAGAGCAACATGTTGATAAATTGGTTTTTTATCGTATGGGGGATTTTTATGAGTTGTTTTTTGATGATGCGGTAACTGCCGCGAAATTGTTGGACATCACGCTGACCACGCGTGGGCAACATCATGGTGAACCGATTAAAATGGCGGGCGTACCGTATCACGCGTTGGAACAGCATTTGGCAAAATTGGTCAAATTGGGTTGCAGCGTGGCGATTTGTGAGCAAGTGGGCGAGGTGGGCGCGAGTAAGATTGTTGAGCGTAAAGTGGTGCGGATTGTAACCGCAGGAACTTTGACCGACAGTGCGCTGCTGGAAGATAAGGAAACGAATCGGATTGCTGCGTTGTTTGTGGGGAAAAAGCAGACGGCGTTGGCGTGGGCGGCGTTGGAAAGTGGGGAGTTTCGGGTTAAGTTGATTGATGTGAATCAGTTGGCAAATGAATTGGCGCGTTTGAATATTGCGGAATTGTTGTGCGAGCAATCTTTCAGGCTGCCTGAAAATTGTCCGAAAATCCCCATCAGCCGTATTAATGCTTGGCAATTTGCGCCTGATACGGCGTTTACGTTATTAACCGATTATTTTGGTAGCCAAGATTTGCGCGGTTTTGGTTTGGATTTGGACACGCATTCGGCGGCAATTTCGGCGGCGGGTGCGTTGTTGAATTATTTGAAATTAACGCAAAATCAGTTGCCGCCGCACATGGACGCGCTCACGCTGGAAAGTGAAAATCAGTTTATCGCGCTGGACGCTGCCACGCGCCGCAATTTGGAAATCACGGCAACATTGAGTGGGAAAAAATCGCCCACGCTGTTTTCGGTATTAGATGGGTGTGTTACGCATATGGGCAGTCGTTTGTTGGCGTATTGGCTGCATCATCCGTTACGCAATCGTGAGCATATTCAGGCGCGGTTGAATGCGGTGCAAGCGTTGTTGTCGTCATCGCCTGTCAATGGTTTGAGTTGGGCGCAGCATCTTTCAGGCAGCCTGAAACCGATTGCGGACATGGAACGGATTGCCGCACGCATTGCATTGGGTACGGCACGACCGCGAGATTTGTCGGCATTACGCGATGGTTTGTTGATTTTGCAAGAGATTGAATTGCCTAATAGCAGTTTATTGGACACATTGGCGGCGTGTTTTCCTGCGACACAATCGGTGGCTGAATTATTACAGGCTGCCGTGTTACCCGAACCATCGGTATGGCTGAAAGATGGCGGTGTCATCAATGATGGCTATCATGCCGAATTGGACGAATTGCGCCATTTGCAAACACATGGCGATGATTTTTTACGTGAATTGGAAACGCGTGAACGGGAACGTACCCAATTATCCACCTTAAAAGTGGAATTTAATCGCGTACATGGTTTTTATATTGAATTATCCAAAAATCAAGCCGTGCAAGCCCCTAGCGATTATCAACGCCGCCAAACATTAAAAAATGCCGAACGCTTTATCACGCCCGAATTAAAAACATTTGAAGATAAATTTTTGGCGGCACAAGACAAAGCGTTGGCATTAGAAAAAGCATTGTATGAACAATTACTCACGCAATTACAGGCTGCCTTAAATTTGATTCAACAAGCGGCAAAAGCAGTAGCAACTTTAGACGTATTATGCAGTTTCGCGCAGACCGCGCAAACGCAGCGATATGTGATGCCGCAATTTTCCAATCGCCGCGAAATCAGCATTACTTCAGGGCGACATCCTGTGGTAGAACAACAAGTGACACGATTTACCGCCAACGACACACAATTAAACGATGCGAAAAGTTTGTGTTTGCTGACGGGCCCGAATATGGGCGGTAAATCTACTTATATGCGACAAGTAGCGTTAATTATTTTGTTGGCGCACACAGGCAGCTTTGTGCCAGCCGAACAAGCGGTTATCGGCGAAATTGACCAGATTTTCACGCGCATTGGCGCATCAGATGATTTGGCGAGCAATCGTTCTACGTTTATGGTGGAAATGTCGGAAACGGCGTACATTTTGCATCACGCCACGCCGCAATCGTTGGTGTTGATGGACGAAGTGGGGCGCGGTACGTCCACCTTTGATGGTTTGGCGTTGGCGCAGGCGATTGCGGAGCATTTATTGCAGAAAAATCAATCGCTCACTTTATTTGCCACGCATTATTTTGAATTAACGCGGCTGCCTGAACAGCACACACACGCTTTTAACCGTCATTTGTCGGCATTGGAACAGGGGCAAGATGTGGTGTTCTTGCATCAAGTACAGGACGGCGCGGCAGAGAAAAGTTATGGCATTGCGGTGGCGAAATTGGCAGGTTTGCCACCACGCGCATTAAAAGCGGCGCAAAAGCATTTGAAATCGCTGGAAACGCAATCCGCCGACCGACAATTAGATTTGTTTGCCGAACCGATGGTTTTAGATGAAGATGATGATAATGAGATTTCAGACAGCGCGATTGTGGCGGCATTGAATCAAATCAATCCTGATGATTTGACAGCGCGTCAGGCTTTGGAATTGGTTTATCAGTTGAAAGGGATGGTGAATCAGTAAGTAATAACTTATTGTTATTAAATTAAATTTAAATAACATTGATATGGAGCGGCGACGGCTCGTCGCCATATTTTAAATTAGAAACCTTTGCAAAACTCACCACACCGTCATTCCTGCGTAGGCAGGAATCCAAGTGTCAAAAACACAAATATATGTTTCTTAATCGGAAAGTTAGATTACCGCCTGCGCGGTAATGACGGTGTAGTTGATATTTTTAGGGTTTTGCAAAGGTTTCAATTAACAAATATTTCATTTTGATGGAATTCAAATAGTTGGCGACGAGCCGTCGCCGCTCCATTTTTTGTTATCTAATTATAAACCTCTATGACCACTCACGGTCTAATTGCTGAATTTGTGCCGCAATGTCTGATACACTCGGTATCTCCCCCACTTGCCAGCGCAACATCGATATTTTTGCCGCAATGGTTGCCAAATCTTTGCGTGTATCGGCTTGTTGGCGCGTGGTTTGCTCATGGCTGCGGTCGTCAATTTCAATGGCAACAATCGGCGTACCATCAGGTCGGCACACCACAAAATCATAACTTAACCGATTGATAAAATTAAACCAATACAAATTATTCTCTTGCGGCGATTCAATCACACGCGATACCTGCACTTGTGGAAACACCATATAATTGGGCAACGCATCCAATAAAACATCATACACCTGCAATTCAGTTTGACTCATAATCGGACGGCGCGTATAGGGCAAATCCGTTTTGCCATCAAACGGGTTCGGCTTTTCCTTTTGGCGCGCTTGCTTATCCAAATAATAAGCCACCCACAATGTCGCAATCAAAGCCAACAATATCAAAAATAGCCAAATCATATTTCATGTTCCCCATGAACCGATTTGCGATAACTACCGGGGGGAATACTATATTGTTTCTTAAACGCTTTACCAAAATGCGTCTCTGACTGAAAACCAACCGACAACGCAATTTGCAAAACCGAATCCGCCGTCTGGCGCAATAATTGCGCGGCAGCCTGCAAACGAATCCGATTCACAAACGCATGAGGACTCATTCCCACATGTTGTTTAAACAAACGCATCAATTGCGCACGAGACAAATGCGCTTGTTCCGACATCTGCTCAACCGACCATGCCAACGCAGGTTGCGCCAACACCGCCCCAATCACACCGCGTAACCGCTTGTCTTGCAAACCATTTAAAATGCCCGACACATGCGGCTGCTGATGAAAATAACGGCGCAAAATATGAATTAACAAAACTTGCAGTAACGCATTCAAAAGCGTTTCCGCAGCAGCCTGATGTTGATGCGCTTCCGTTTGCAGTAATGCGAGAATGTGCTGAAATTCAGGTTCTTTGCCATTGAGATAAATCATTTCAGGCAGCCCGTCAAACAAATCAGCATGTGGCTCATAATCAAAATTTGCACAAAACAAACGCAATTCACTCTCGCCCGAACCCGAACTTTTCAAAGTAAACGCGCCATATTGACTGGATTGAGGCGAATCTGCCCGATTATCACATTGCGCATCGCTGCTTAAAATATGCTCAACAGAACGCGGCAAAATGATTAAATCGCCCGTTTGAATGATTTTGGGTTCATTATCGCCCCATTTGAGCCAACCTTGCCCATGCGTTACAAAATGAATCATGCCATGAGCGCGTTGGCGCGGATGATGCACAAACCAACTGCCCTGAAATTCACATAAAACATTGATACTGCCCGTGATTTGTGCCAAATGAATGAGTTTTGCCAAGCTGTCCATAAAATCAACAATGGAGTGAATAGAAATGATTGGATTATATAGCCAAATCAACTTAAAAGCATTCCGCCCTCCCATACCACCTAAAAAAGCAGTAATTTGCCAGAACGCGGCGTCTTGCCGCCGCACCCACGCTTTAGGGTGGTGGCACGGAACGGCGCGTTCTTCGTAGAGACAGCCAAATCAAACCTTAACCGCGCACTTGCCCATCGCCCAACACCACCCATTTCTGCGACGTCAAACCATGCAAACCCACAGGGCCACGCACATGAATTTTATCCGTAGAAATCCCGATTTCCGCTCCCAAACCATATTCAAAACCATCAGCAAAACGCGTGGACGCATTCACCATCACGCTGGAACTGTCCACCAAGCGCAAAAATAAATTCGCCAAAGTATAATTTTCCGTGATGATGCTGTCGGTGTGATGACTACCGTGTCGGTTAATATGCGTCACCGCCTCATCAAAACTGGACACAATTTTCACCGACAAAATCGGGGCTAAATATTCCGTATCCCAATCTGCATCAGTCGCAGGGACAATATTGGGCAATAACGCCAACACTTCAGGACTCCCACGCAATTCCACCCCTTTTTCCGCATATTTTTGCGCCAATTCGGGCAAAATTTCGGCGGCACGGCTGGCGTGAATCAACAGCGTTTCCATCGTATTGCATGTGCCATAACGCGAAGTTTTGGCATTGAACGCAATGTTAATCGCTTTATTTTTATCAGCAAATTCATCAATATAGACATGGCAAATACCGTCCAAATGTTTAATCACAGGCACACGCGCTTGTTCGCTCACACGCGCCACCAAGCTCTTGCCACCACGCGGAATAATCACATCAATCAAACCCACCGCTTGCAACATCGCGCCCACGCTTTCGCGGTCGGTATTTTCCACAAAACAAACGGCGTGTTCGGGCAAACCATTTTCACGCAAAGCTTGTTGAATCAATTTCGCCAACGCCATATTGCTGTGAAACGCCTCGCTACCGCCACGCAACACACAGGCATTGCCCGATTTCAAGCATAACGCCGCCGCGTCAATCGTTACATTGGGACGCGCCTCATAAATCATGCCCACCACACCCAACGGCACGCGCATTTTGCCAATTCGCAAACCATTGGGGCGCAAACGGAATTCGTCCATTTCGCCTACGGGGTCGGGTAAATTGGCGATTTGTTGCAAACCTTCGCGCATGGTTTTCAGGCTGCCTGAAGAAATTTTTAGGCGGTCAAGCATGGCATCGTCTAGCCCTTTTTGTTTGGCTTGCTCAAGGTCGTGCGCGTTGGCGGCGAGTAGCGCGGATTCGTGTTCGCCAATCAAATCTGCCAAACGCAGTAAGGCGGCGTTTTTAACGGCACTATCGGCGTGTGCCAGTTGATAAAAAGCGTTTTTGGCTTGAGTGGCAATTTGGGTAATGTAATTTTGCATGATGTTGTCCTTGTGAAATCGAGTTTCAGGCTGTTTGTTTGGGTATTTGATAAAAATAAAATGTGGTTATTTTTAGGTTTTGCGCTCTATCGCCGCGCGGGCGACTTACTTTTTAAAAAAGTAAGCCAAATAGTATGTAATTTAATGATTTTAATGTAAAAATTAGATTTATAGGCAACTTTTCAATATGCAACGAAAAATGGAGCAGCGACGGCTCGTCGCCATATTCCAAATTAACAAATATTTCATTTTTATCAATCAAATAGTTGGCGACGAGCCGTCGCCGCTCCATAGGATGCTATTTAAATTTTATTGTGTCTTGTCAATCAGTTGCAGGTTGGGCATTGATGCCCGACACAATCCGTTTTGATGAACCACTCCCCATCACCACGAGCGCAGCGTGGGTGCGGCGGCAAGACGCCGCGTTCTGGCAAATATTCAGCCATCTTTCAAAAAGGGGCGCGTACCGAAAGGCTGCCTGAAAATGTATGAAAGACGCTAATCTTATTGTGTTTACCACATAAAAACAAGCCAATCGCCTGTCAATTCCACTATAATAATGCCATTTTATTCTCCACAGGAATGTTCCAATATGACTTCGCAACGTACAGGCAATATCTTCATTATTTCCGCCGCATCTGGCACGGGTAAGACGACTTTGGTGTCGCGCATTGTGCATCATCATGATGATATTCGCGTTTCTGTTTCTCATACCACACGCGCTCCACGCGAAAATGAGCAACACGGTAAGCATTATTATTTTGTTACCAAAGAAAAATTTATGGATTTGGTCGGCGAAGGCGCGTTTTTGGAACACGCGGAAGTGTTTGGTAATTATTATGGCACCAGTGTGTTGGGTGTGCAGGAATTGACGCGTCAAGGTGTTGATGTGATTTTGGAAATTGATGTGCAAGGCGCGGCTCAAGTACGCGAAGCATTGCCTGAAGCCATCAGTATTTTTATTTTGCCACCATCATTAAAGGTTTTGGAAGAACGCTTGCGTAAACGTGAAACCGATAGCGCAGAAGTGATTGCACGCCGTTTGAACGAAGCCAAGCATGAAATTGAACAAGCATTTGAATTTGATTATGTTTTAACCAATCAGGATTTGGTGGAAGCGGAAAGTCATTTATTGCACATCATCAAATCGCAACGTTTTAAACAGGCTTTACAAACAGAAATGATTGAAAAAGTTTTGCAAAATATTTAAAATAGAACGCTGAAATCATTTCATTATTCTAAAAAGAAAGAAGTAGCAACATGGCTCGTATCACGGTTGAAGATTGCATTAACAAAATTCCCAATCATTTTGATTTAACTTTAGCAGCAGCACGTCGTGCGCGCCAGTTAGAAAATGGCACGACTCCATTGGTAGACGATGTTCGTAATGATAAAGCAACGGTAACGGCATTGCGTGAAATCGCGGCTGGACAAATTGGTTCAGAAATCTTATCACGCAATAAATAATAATTAAATCGTCAGAAAAGGTGTGTTCGCGCTAGGGTGCAACACGCCTTTTTTGTCCCAATTTGATTTCAGGTAGATTTGTAGTGCGCGATAAAAACAATGACATCGTCATTCCCGCGCAGGCGGGAATCCAAGTTAAATAATTGTAATATGATGTTTTAAAATAAAATTATATTAATTTGAATTAGATTCCCGCCTACGCGGGAATGACGGCATATTTGATTTTTCAGGCTGCCTGAAATTGAAAAACCATCATTTCTCCCATTTATTTCACTCTTTTTTATAAGGAATTCGCCATGACCATCCCCGCTCCACTCGCTGATTATGACGCGCAATACACTCAACCCGTGCGCGAATTATTATTTAAAACCGCCAATTATCTCACGACCGAAGAGCGCGATTTGTTGGAACGTGCGTGTGCGTATGCCTTTGTCGCTCATCGCACAGATGTGCGTAAAAGTGGCGAACCGTATATTACCCACCCCATTGCCGTTACCATTGAATTGGCAAAATGGGGCATGGACATTGAAACCTTGTGCGCTGGTTTGATGCACGATGTGTTGGAAGATACGGATGTTACCAAAGAAGAAATGGCTGGCATTTTTGGTAGCGTGATTACCAATATGGTAGATGGTTTGTCCAAATTAGAAAAATTGGAATTTGATGATAAACATAAACATTTTGCTGCCAGTTTCCAAAAATTGATTTTGGCAATGACGCGCGATATACGCATTATTGTCGTGAAATTATCCGACCGTTTGCACAATATGCGGACGCTAGACGGCGTACCAGAGCCTGAAAAACGCCGTTCTACCGCGCGTGAAACCTTGGAAGTTCATGCGCCGTTGGCGTTGCGTTTGGGGATGAATCAGGTTTATCGTGAATTGCAGGATATTGCGTTTCAAAATTTATCGCCAACGCGTTATGCCATTATCCGCCAAGCGGTCGAGGGGTATCGTACGCGCTACCGTGTAACCATTGAAAAAGCCTTGTCTAAATTAGAAACCTCATTGCAAGAAAATAATATTCAAGCCACCGTGAAATTAGCACCTGTGAATTTGTACAGCGTGTATCAGAAAATGAAAAAGCGTAAATTACATTTTCGTGATATTACCGATGTGTTGCATGTGCATGTGATTACGACTTCTGAATCAGATTGTTATGTGGCTTTGGGGGCGTTGCATCGTGCGTATAAGCCGCAAATGGGTAAAATCAAAGATTTGATTGCCGTACCCAATGCCAATAATTACCAAAGTTTGCATACCGTATTAAAAGTACCGCACAGCAAACGCGAGCATTTGGAATTGTCCGTACAAGTTCGTACGGAAGAAATGGATAATATCGCCAGCTATGGTATTACGGCGGTGTCGCCTAATAGCGAGCATTATTTGCGTACCAATCGTTGGCTGCAAACGGTGTCGGATTTGCATGAAAGCAGTACCGATGCGATGGAATTTTTGGAACACATGAAAAATGATTTGTTCCCTGTGGATACTTATGTGTTTACACCTAAAGGGGAAATCATTAATTTGCCGCGTGGTGCGACTTTGGTGGATTTTGCGTATTATGTGCATACGAAAGTGGGCAACCGTTGTGTGGCAGGTAAGGTTAATGGGCAATTAGTACCATTGCGTACCAAAGTGCGTAGTGGCACCACAGTAGAAATCATCACATCGGAATATGCACACCCTAGCCCGACTTGGTTGAGCTTTATCACGACGGCGCGTGCGCGTTCAGGGATTAAGGCGTATATGAAAAATAGCAATCGTCAGGCGGCGATTGAGCATGGTGGCGCGTTATTAGCCAAGACGTTGAACAGTTTGTTGCCGAAAAAAGTGGCATCGTCTCCTGAAGTGATGGACAATTATTTGAAAAAATTGGAAACAGACAAGTTGTCATTAGACGATGTGAAATTTCAAATTGGTTCGGGGCAATTATTGGCGATTACGGTGGCGAAGGAAATTGCCGCGTTGGCAGGCGAACAGTTTGGGCAAGATACGAAATTAGACACGGTGTTGGTGTATCAACACGATAGTGTGCGGATTCATTTGGCAAAATGTTGTCGTCCAATTATGGGGGATGCGGTGCATGGTGTGATTGTGGCTGGCGAGGGTTTGATGGTGCATCGTGATATTTGCCCGACTTTGTTGAAATCTGACCCTGATTCGCAGATTAATGTGGACTGGGGCAGCGTGGCGCATTTGAAGGTGGATTATGAAGTAACGTTGCGTGTGCAATCGCAAGACGGGCATGGTTTGTTGGGCAAATTGTCCACAACGATTTCTAATGTGAGTACGAGTGTGAACATTACTTCGGTGGAAACGTTGTCTAAAGCGGAAAGTTCGCATGGATTTATGGAATTTTTGTTTACGATTAAGCTGGATAATTTGGCGCAATTAAATGAAATCATGTCGCGATTAAAACGAATTGGGCAAGTGCGCGAAGTGTTGCGCGTGTAATGTGAGTTCGGGATAAATATTTTGACGTTTCAGTAATCTCATTCCCTCTCCCTGTGGGAGAGGGTTAGGGAGAGGGAAATCTGCGGACTGGTTGCCCTCTCCCCAGCCCTCTCCCACAGGGAGAGGGAGTTAGATTGCTGATATTTTAAATTTGTTTATCCTGAATTCACATGATGTAATGTGATTTTAGAACGCAAATGGTTCGGTTGCCATGCTCTAAAGCGTGGGTGTGGCGGCAAGACGCCACGTTCTGGCGATGTTTCAGGCTGCCTTTCAATAATGTGATGGACTGAAAGGCAGCCTGAAAATGGTAAGAACCTGTATTCACAATCTGAATGCAGGTTCTAAATAATAGCTATATCAAGGGATTTTTTATGCAAAAACAACCAACTTTATTAGGCGGTGCGATGATTATCGCAGGAACCATTATTGGCGCAGGGATGCTTGCCAATCCAACAGCAACTTCGGGCGTTTGGTTTTTGGGGTCGTTGCTGGTGTTGTTGTACACTTGGTTTTCAATGCTGACTTCGGGTTTGATGATTTTGGAAGTGAACACGCATTATTCGCATGGGGCGAATTTTGACACGATGGTCAAGGATTTGCTGGGGCAAGGCTGGAATATTGTGAATGGTTTGGCGGTGGCGTTTGTGCTGTATTTGCTGACGTATGCGTATATTTTTGTGGGCGGTAATTTGACGGCGCAGGCTTTGGGGGAGATGCCGTTGGTGGTGGGGCAGTTGGTGTTTTTTTTGGTGTTTGCGGGTTGTGTGTGGTTTTCGGCGCGGGCGGTGGATCGATTATCTACGGTGTTAATTGGCGGTATGGTGATTTCGTTTTTTTGGGCAACGGGTGGATTATTGGGTAGTGTGAAATTGCCTGTTTTGTTTGACCAAAATGCGCCCAGCGATACGGTGTATTGGATTTATGCGGCTACGGCGTTGCCTGTGTGTTTGGCATCGTTTGGTTTTCATGGCAATGTGTCTAGTTTGTTGAAGTATTTTCAGGGCGATGCGCCGAAGGTGGCGCGTGCTTTGTGGGTGGGGACGTTGATTGCATTTGCCATTTATGTGTTGTGGCAGTTGGCGATTCAGGGGAATTTGCCGCGTCATGCGTTTGCGCCTGTGATTGCGGCTGGGGGCGATGTGGCGGTGTTGATTCAGGAATTGGCAAAATTTGTGCCGACTGGTGGCATGGCGAAAGTGTTACAATTTTTCTCTTATATGGCGATTGCGACTTCGTTTTTGGGGGTAACGTTGGGCTTGTTTGATTATTTGGCGGATTTGTTTGGTTTTGATGACAGCCGCATGGGACGCACGAAAACGGCTGCTTTGACATTTTTGCCGCCGTTGGTATGCTGTTTATTGTTTCCGATGGGTTTTGTGAAAGTGATTGGTTATGTGGGTTTGGCGGCGGCGGTGTGGACGGCGTTGGTGCCTGCGTTGATGTTACGAGCCAGTCGCCGTAAATTTGGCGTGGGCAAAACGTATCGTGTTTATGGTGGTTTGGCGATGATGGTGTGGGTGTTTGCGTTTGGCGTATTGAATATTGCGGCGCAACTGTTGGGCGAAGGGAATTTATTGCCGATTTTTAAAGGGTAAATGGTTTCAGGCTGCCTGAAATCGCCAGAACGCGGCGTCTTGCCGCCGCACCCACGCTTTTAGGTTGGTGGTACGGAACGGTGCATTCTCCGTAGCTTAAAAATGTAGCGTGGGCTTTGCCCACGATGACAGGCAGCCTGAAAATGACGTGGGTTAATCGTGGGCGTAGCCCACGCTGCATCGTTGCGATGAAATGCGGACGGTTCCGCACCACAAGCCTAAAGCGTGGGTGCGGCGGCAAGACGCCGCGTTCTGGCAAAGTTCAGGCTGCTTGAAAAGGGATTCAAGCAGCCTGATTTGTATTCAATAGACAAAAGGCGACCCCACAGAGAAAGGGGTTGGCGGTGTTCTCTGTGGGGTCTAAGTCCAGTCGCTGGTGTATGGGCGGGTGCGACTGAACCTGATGTGAATTATAGGATAATTTGTTTTGCTATGCAAGTGTTTTTTTCACTATGACGCTGTTTTAGCGGATAGAAAATCCTTTCAAATAGGCAGCGCGTTGTTCGTATTCGGGAATCAGGCATTCGCTGCGTTCTCCGCATTTGGTGGTCAAATCTTTGAGCCATTTGGTTTGTTCGCTTTGTAAATCTTTTTGAATGTCATCGGGAATTTTGTCCCATGCCAGCTGCATATTTTGTCGTGCGGTGCCTAAATCCAGATGTTGGCTGGATGATGGCGCGGTGGGTGTGGTGGTTGGATTGGGTGCAGTTGCGGTCGCGGTGGCTTGGTTAGGCGATGCGATGGGTTGGGGTTTGCCAGCCGTTTCGCGTTTTTCTGCAAACCAGCCCATAATGAGCATAGCAACCAGAAATAACACGCCCAGCATCAGCAAGCCTTTGACGATGCCAAATGATGTTTTTTTCTTGGCAACTTTAGGCGGTTGTTTGACGGCGGTGGCGGTTTTTTTGGTAGATGATGACGATGATGAGCTGGCTTTTTCAGGCTGCCCTTTACGGTAATCTAGTGTTTTCACGATGTTTTTTCCTGCTACGGATTCAATGGTGTGGACGGCTTCGGCAACGCTGCACTCAAAAAATTCGCGGTTGCCGTTGGAACGTTTGCTTTGTAGTAAGCGATGGGCGGTGCGTTCAACGGATTGTGCGTCAGGCATACGCGCTGCCCACACGACGGTGAATTTGGTTGGCACGCCTGTTGCGCCTGATAGTTCTTCGGCGCGTTCTTGTGGCGTGTCGCGGCTGGTGAAGCCGATTTTAATCATGCCTTCTTTAAATGCAGGATTGGTTAATATATAGACCCAGCCCAGATTTTGTTTACTCATTGATATTCCTTAATTCATTTTTTATGCAGCTTGATTTAACCAATTCGCGGCTTTCAATAGTCGCGTTGCCACATCATCAAAATGTCCGCCTGCATTGACTTCAAATGTACACGGCACTTGATATGGTTGCCAATATTGCCACGTTTGCTGGGTATTCTCGGCAACTTGAGCAAGGCGTGGATTTTTGGCGTTGGCTTCGTCTGCGCCGACGGAAAAATAGACGGCTTGTGGTAAATGTTCGGGGTGATTTTGTGCGGCAAATGTCAGCCAGTCATCAAACCACAGGCTGCCTGAAACGCAGCCAATGCGTTGAAAATAGGGGTGTTTGTACGCGCCATAAATTGCCCATAATCCTGCCAATGAATAGCCCAACACGCCGCGCCATGCTGGATTGAAACCGAATTTCTGTTCGATTTCAGGCAGCAAGCGTTGTGTGATGAACGCATAATAAGCGTCTGCGCCACCGCCAAAATCGCTGCCTTTTTTGAATAAACGCGGTGCTTGCCATGGTGTGAATGCGGTTTCCCAATCGCTTTCGGTTACGGCAATGAGAATGTGTTGTTGGGCGGTCAATTCGGTTGCCAATGCGTTGGCTTCGGTTGCGTTGTCCAGAAAGCTCAACCACAGGGGCGCGTTGGGCGTGTGGTGGTCGGGTAGGTAAATGGTAATGTGTTTTTGTTCAAAATCAAATTGTTCTGTTTTCATAGATATTTTTTCAGTACACAGCAAAATTTTTAAATGCAACTTGAAAAGTAAAATATGTCGTCATTCCCGCGTAGGCGGGAATCCAAGTTTAAACGACATAAGCTTTTGTTTAAAATAATTTTTTAAATTTTTCAATGGATTCCCGCCTACGCGGGAATGACGATACATCTACTTTTTCAGGCTGCCTGAAACGCCCAACCCACACTACGGAGCGCGAAACAATCATGTACCACCAACCTAAAAGCGTGGGTGCGGCGGCAAGACGCCGCGTTCACGTCAAAATAACCGCACACAAAATTCAGGCTGCCTGAAAATCAATCGCCCATTGCCGCCAACAATTCCGCTTGGTGTTCAGCAATCAGCGCAGACGTGATTTCTTCCATGTCGCCATCCATCACAAAATCCAGCTTGTGCAAAGTCAAATTAATGCGATGGTCGGTTACGCGCCCTTGCGGATAATTGTAGGTGCGAATGCGTTCGCTGCGGTCGCCACTACCAATCAACGATTTGCGTTCGGCGGCTTCTTTGGCTTGCGCTTCGCGTTTTTGCATGTCGTTCAAACGGGCGGCTAATACTTTCATGGCTTGCGCTTTGTTGGCGTGTTGGCTGCGACCGTCTTGGCATTCCACCACCATACCTGTCGGCAAATGCGTAATGCGGACGGCAGAGTCGGTTTTGTTGATGTGCTGACCGCCTGCGCCTGATGCGCGGAAAGTATCAATGCGTAAATCATTGGCGTTTAATTGAATTTCTTCCAATTCGTCCGCTTCGGGCATGACGGCAACGGTGCAAGCAGATGTGTGAATACGCCCTTGACTTTCCGTAGCAGGGACGCGCTGAACGCGGTGTCCGCCACTTTCAAATTTCAATTTGCTGTACGCGCCCAAGCCGATTAAGCGCACAATGACTTCTTTGTAGCCGCCCAAATCGCTTTCGTTGGCGGACACGATTTCCACTTGCCAACGGTTGCGTTCGGCATAGCGCGAGTACATTCGCAACAAATCGCCTGCAAACAATGCCGCTTCATCGCCGCCCGTGCCAGCGCGAATTTCAATGAAAATGTTTTTGTCATCGTCCGCGTCTTTGGGCAACAATAATTTTTGCAATTCAAAATCAAGCTGTTCAATTTTCATTTTGGCGGCTTCAATTTCTTCTGCCGCGAAGTCTTTCATGTCGGGGTCGGACAACATTTCTTGCGCGTCCGCCAAATCATTTTGCGCTTGAATGTATGATTGATACGTTTCTACAATCGGTGTGAGTTCCGCATGTTCTTGATTTAATTTGCGATAATTGTCCATATCCGCAACCGCTTCGGGAGAACCCAACAAAGCCGTTACTTCTTCCAAACGATGCGCGAGATTTTGTAATTTGTCTAATAATGATGGTTTCATGATAAAAAAACAGTTTTAAGCAGCCTTTTCAGTACACGACAAAATAAAAACATCGTCATTCCCGCGTAGGCGGGAATCTATTTGTAAATTTAAAAAACTTATTTTTAAACAAAAAATTGTATTTATTTAACTTGGATTCCCGCCTACGCGGGAATGACGGCATATTAAAAAGTGTCGTGTACTGAAAGGCAGCCTGAAAATATATTGAAAAATGCGCGAATTATACGCGAAAAAGCCATTTCAGGCAGCCTGAAATAAATTGCGGATATTTTGCCAGAACGCGGCGTCTTGCCGCCGCACCCACGCTTTAGGCGCGTGGCACGAACCCTTCTGCACTTCAAAACAACAAAAAGCTGCCTGAACACCATTCAAGCAGCTTTCCAAAAAAAAACAAACAATTACTGAATCAATTCCCCATTTTCATCCCAACTATGCTCCAACACCAATTCCCCATTTTCAAAAACCCGCTCATTGCGCTTATTACCATTATCATACCAACCCAACATCACACCCGTCCGTTTGCCATTTTCCAATACAAATTCAGACGTGAGCTTGCCTTGCGGATTCCAAGTGATTTGCGACACTTGCTCGCCATTTTGCATCACAAACTCTTGCTTTTTCTGACCATTTTCATACCAAGCAATCGAAGTGCCATGCTCTACATTATGATTAAATTGCTTTTCGCTCAATGGTTTGCCGTTTTTGTACCACATCGTACCCGTGCCATGCAACTGACCATCCACAAAATGCAATTCTTGCGACTTATTACCATTGTCAAACCAACGAATTAATTCGCCATTTAACTTACCATTTTTAAAATTTGCCAATAACTTACGCGAACCATTTTCATAATGCTGCGTAAACTCACCATTGGTCGGAAACGCCACTTGATTGGGCAATCCCGATGACATATTCACAGGCATATTCACACCTTTTGCCATCGCGCCTTGCATTGCCACACCCAACACGGCTGCCTGTAGCCATTTTACTGCTACACGATTCATTACTCATTCCTTTGTATTCAAACAAAAAACTGGCGATATTTTAACAGAAATCACATCCACATGATGCCCGCTTAACATTTTTAAACGTAAGTGATGCAAATTTGCCACATAAAAAACTAGACAAATTATTTTTTTACTTTTAAAATAAATAATTCTGAATTTTCAAATGCCATTTCAGGCAGATTTTCCCTTATTTTCTTGATAATATAAATTCAGTTACTGGATGCGACGAACAACACAAAACGTTTTCCAGTATGTTCAGGCAGCCTGAACGATTTTTTCTTTATTTTTCTTTTTAAATACGAACATCATGCACGTTTCTGAACTTCAAACCAAACACATCACAGAACTCATTACCCAAGCCGAAAGCATGGGCATTGAAAACGCCAATCGCTTGAGAAAACAAGACCTTGTTTTTACCATTGTGCGCGAATTAATGAAAAATGGACAAGAATTCATCTGTTCAGGCACTTTGGAAACCTTGCCCGATGGCTACGGCTTTTTGCGTAGCTCGGCAACCTCCTATTTGGCTTGCCCAGACGATATTTACGTTTCGCCCAATCAAATTCGCCGTTTTAATTTACACACAGGCGACACGATTGAAGGCACGGTACGCGTTCCCAAAAACGATGAAAAATATTTCGCACTCGTCCGCTTGGACAGCATCAACGGCGATGACCCTGAAGCATCTCGCCACAAAGTATTATTTGAAAATCTCACCCCCCTATTCCCCACCCGTCAATTAAAATTAGAACGCGACATCAAAGCGGAAGAAAACATCACAGGACGCATTATTGACCTGATTTCCCCCATTGGTTTGGGACAACGCGCTTTGCTGGTTGCGCCACCCAAATCGGGCAAAACCGTGATGTTGCAAAACATTGCTCACGCCATTACGTCTAATAATCCTGATGTGGTTCTCATCGTCTTACTCATTGATGAACGCCCCGAAGAAGTAACCGAAATGACGCGTTCCGTGCGCGGCGAAGTGGTGTCATCTACCTTTGATGAACCTGCCCAACGCCATGTTCAAGTTGCCGAAATGGTGATTGAAAAAGCCAAACGCTTGGTGGAACATAAAAAAGATGTGGTGATTTTATTGGATTCCATCACCCGTTTGGCTCGCGCCTACAATACCGTTATCCCGACTTCGGGCAAAGTATTGACAGGCGGTATTGATGCCAACGCCTTGCATCGCCCCAAACGCTTTTTTGGTGCCGCGCGTAATGTGGAAGAAGGTGGCTCATTAACCATCATCGCCACCGCATTGGTGGATACGGGCAGCCGTATGGACGATGTGATTTTTGAAGAATTCAAAGGCACGGGCAATATGGAATTGAATTTGGAACGCCGATTGGCTGAAAAACGCGTCTTCCCAGCCATCAACATCAACAAATCAGGCACACGCCGCGAAGAATTACTCGTTCCACAAGAGCAATTACAAAGAATGTGGGCATTGCGCCGTATGTTGCATAGCATGGATGATATTGAAGCGGCTGAATTTTTATTATCCAAAGTCAAAGATTCTAAAAATAATGACGACTTCTTTACCATTATGCGCGGCGGTTCATCCAATGGTGGCTCATCGGCTGGCAGCAGTTCCAAAGCCAGTAGCAGTTCCAAAGCTAGCGGCAATTCATCGGCGAGCAGTAGCTCCAAAGCCAGTAGCAGTTCATCGGCGAGCAGCGCATCTACTGGCAATAACAACGCCACCACACCGACCACCAGCACACCCACACGCAGTACCCGTGGACGCAAACCCAAAGAAGTTTAAATTTTATCGCATATAATTTTTCATCATAATACAGGCTGCCTGAAACATTCGGGCAGCTTTTTCATTGCAATATGAATTTGTTTTTTAAACAATTATTGCAACACTCAAATGTAAAGAGTGTATCAAACGCATTCATCTGCAAAAAATAACGTTTAATTTTAAAAATTTTAGATTTTCTAACCTATTGTGCTTTAAATCACGTTAGTTTATGATAAGGTCTGATTAACATTGTTTAATACGTCAAGTAAACCATTCAAATCTTATCCTGATGGGCTTTATCAATTTGATTGCCCCATCGGTTACAAACAGAAAGGGTGTATCCATGCAAATCACTTTAGACAAAACCGACTTAAAAATTCTGCAAGTGTTGCAAGAAAATGGACGATTAAGCAACGTTGAATTGTCTGAACGGGTTGCGCTGTCGCCATCGCCCTGCTTGCGCCGTTTGAAACAATTAGAAGAATCGGGCTTAATTCGCCGTTATGCTGCATTATTGTCGCCTGCCGAACTGAATTTAGGTTTGCAAGTCTTTATTCGAGTGTCCATCAACAAAGCCGCCGATGCGCGTGATGAATTTTCCGCAGCCGTACAAAAATGGGATTCCGTGTTGAGTTGTTACGCACTAACGGGCGAAACCGATTATTTATTACACGCATTTTTTACCGATATGAACGCATTTTCCAATTTTGTGCTGAATGAATTACTATCACATTCATGCGTATGGGATGCGAAATCCAGTTTTGTATTGAAAGAAATTAAAAATACCACCTCATTGCCATTAGAACATTTGGGTGGGTAATCGGGTTTGACCTGAAAAAATAATTGGTATGTTGGATATTGGCTGAGAAATCATCTCAGCTTTTTTTGTTGGAACGCGGCGTCTTGCCGCCGCACCCACGCTTTTAGAGTGGCACGAAATCTGCCGCATTGCCATATCAAAAACAGGCTGTCCGAAAACGGCATTTCACGTTTTCAGGCAGCCTGCACATTTTCAAAAATTATTCGCTCAATGCCGCAATATCCGCCACCGCATTCATCAAACCTGCCAACAAATTCAATAAATTCAAACGGTTTTGTTTCACAGCCGCGTCATCTGCCATCACCATCACGCCATCAAAGAACGCGTCCACTTGCGGTTTAATGGTCGCCAACGCTTTCAAGGCAGCCTGAAAATCACGCGCTGCAATCGCAGCTTCAACACGCGGTTGCAAATCTTGTACCGCAGCAAACAAGGCTTTTTCTTCATCTTGCGCCAACAATGCCGCGTTCACATCGCCCAAATCGCTTTCTGCTTTTTTCAACAGATTTTGCACACGTTTATTGGCGGCTGCCAATGCGGCGGCTTCGGGTAATTGTTTAAATGCTTCAACGGCTTGTAATTTAGCCGTTAAATCGTCCAAACAGTCGGGACGTTGCGCCAACACCGCCGCCACCACATCGGGCGCGTAATCATTTTGCAACAACACCGCCAAACGCGCTTGCATAAAATCTGCGACTTCGGCAACCACTTTGTCTTTGTCTGACAATACGTTAGCTGGGAATTGTGCCGCCACCGTGTTCAACAAATCACGAATAGACAAAGGCGCATTCATCAACATACGCAACACACCCAAAGCCGCGCGGCGCAAGGCATACGGGTCTTTGTCGCCAGTCGGGATTAAGCCAATGCCCCAAATGCCGACCAAAGTCTCCAATTTGTCCGCCAACGCCACCGAAGTCGCAATCGCGCTTTCAGGCAGCGTGTCGCCTGCAAAACGCGGCTGATAGTGTTGCTCAATCGCTTGGGCGATTTCGGGCGTTTCGCCGTCTAATTGCGCGTAATATTTGCCCATCGTGCCTTGCAATTCGGGGAATTCGCCCACCATTTCGGTAACCAAATCGGCTTTCGCCAAACGCGCAGCGCGTTCTGCCACCGCTTTGTCGGCATTCAGGCAGCCTGCAATGTGCGCGGCAATGTTTTGCAAACGGTCAATGCGTTCGGCTTGCGAACCGATTTTGTTGTGGTAAACCACGCTTGCCAATTTCGGCAAACGGCTTTCTAAAGTCGCTTTTTGGTCTTGTTTATAAAAGAATTCTGCGTCCGACAAACGAGCGCGTAACACACGTTCATTGCCTTGAATAATGTGGCTAGGGTCGGCAGCCTGCAAATTAGACACCAACAAAAAGCGGTTCATCAATTTGCCATTTTGGTCAAGCAATGGGAAATATTTTTGATTTTGCTGCATGGTCAAAATCAAACATTCTTGCGGTACCGCCAAGAAATGTTCTTCAAATCCTGCTTGTAAAACAACAGGATATTCTACCAATGCGGTTACTTCGTCCAACAAACTGTCATCTGCGGCAACGGTGGCGTTCAGGCTGCTGGCTTGCGCGTCCAATGCTTGTTTAATGGCGTTTTTGCGCTCGGCAAAATTGGCGATGACTTTGCCTTGTTCGGCAATTTGTTTTGCATAATCATCGGCTTGTGCAAATGAAATTTCGCCTGATGACAAGAAACGGTGTCCCAAAGTTGTGCGACCGCTTTCTAAACCCAACACGCTCACAGGCAACACGTCCGCGCCATGCAACGCGATTAAGCCATGCACGGGGCGCACGAATGTGTGGGTGCTGCTGCCCCAACGCATCACTTTCGGAATAGGCAATTTTTTCACGGCAGCGTTCAAAATGTCGCTCAACAATTCGGCAAGTGGTTTGCCTTGTTGGGTAAATTCGTAGGCGTACACATCTTGTTTGCCGTCAAATACGGTGTACAACTGGCTGATTTCCACGCCACACGAACGTGCAAAACCTTCCAATGCTTTGGTTGGCACGCCATCTTTCATGCCTGCGGCTACGGATACGCCTTTTTTGACGATTTGTTGGTCGGCTTGCACGGCTTTCACGTTTGGCACTTGCACGGCAAGGCGGCGCGGAGACGCATAGGCGGTAAATTGGGTTTCGCCATCAATGAGTTGGGCTTTTTCCAAGCCTTCCACAATCGCTGCCGCGAAATGGTTGCCCAAATTGTTGAGTGCTTTTGGGGGGAGTTCTTCGGTTAATAATTCAATTAATAGGGTTTGAGACATTTTTTTCTTTCTTATATTAAAAAATTTTTAGGTAGTATAAAGTATATTACATAAAAATAACTTTAAAATACAATTTTAGTAGGTCGGATTCTTGAATCCGACATTCAGTAAATTAATATATAAATTTATTATTTTAATTTACTTATTTCTTTTGATTAGCGACATCTGAAAAAATCCACCAATCATCTGTATCATCAAAATCTGTATATTTATGCAAAATATCCTTTGCGTTTTTAGCGCAAGCCCAAAAAATAGTAGAATTTCCTTTTTCATGTGCTGAAATTAATCCAGCAAATAAAGGCAACATTTGTTGAGCTAAAATATAAGTTGAACCACTAACTTGTGCTTCTAATTGAGCAATTTTATGTTCATATTCTTGAATTAATTTACTTTGTTGTTCATTTATTTTAATTAATTCATCAATATTTTCTTGAGTAATATTTTTCATAATTAATCCTTTAAAAATATTTCAGGCAGCCTTTCAGTACATGACAAAAAAATGGAACGGCGACGGCTCGTCGCCATATCTCAAATAAATCAAATATCTGATTTAAATAAAATTCAAATACTTGGCGACGAGCCGTCGCCGCTCCAAGTGGTATTATTTAAATTTTATCGTGTACTGAAACCTCTTTCAGGCTGCACTCATGATGATTATTTCTGCTTAATCAACGGATAACCCAACGCCTCGCGGCTCACCACAAATTTCTGCGCCACCACGCGGCTCAATGCGCGAATGCGTCCAATATAAGTCGCACGTTCGGTGACCGAAATCGCACCACGCGCGTCCAGCAAATTAAACGTATGCCCTGCTTTCAACACCAGCTCATACGCTGGCAAAGCTAATTGTGCATCTTCTTGTTCCAGCAAGCGTTTGGCTTGGGCTTCGTAATCATTGAATTGGGACAGCAACCAAGTCGCATCGCTGTATTCAAAATTATAAGTAGATTGTTCTACTTCGTTTTGATGATACACATCGCCGTAAGTCAAAGGTGTGCCATCAGGCGTGGTTGTCCAAACCAAATCATACACATTTTCAACGCCTTGCAAATACATCGCCAAGCGTTCAATGCCGTAAGTGATTTCACCCAAAACAGGGGTACAGTCAATGCCGCCCACTTGTTGGAAATAGGTAAATTGGGTTACTTCCATGCCGTTCAGCCACACTTCCCAGCCCAAACCCCACGCGCCCAAAGTCGGGTTTTCCCAGTCATCTTCCACAAAACGAATGTCATGTACAGTCGGGTCAATGCCCAATTCTTTCAAACTGCCCAGATACAAATCTTGAATATTGTCAGGCGCAGGTTTCAACGCCACTTGGAATTGATAATAATGTTGCAAACGATTGGGATTGTCGCCATAACGTCCATCTTTTGGGCGACGGCTGGGCTGGACATACGCCACATTCCACGGCTCTGGCCCCAATGCGCGTAAACAAGTGGCTGGATGCGATGTGCCTGCGCCCACTTCCATGTCAAATGGTTGAATAATCGCGCAGCCTTGTTGCGCCCAGTATTGTTGCAATTTGAAAATAATATCTTGAAAAGAAAGCATGATTTTAATCTTTTAAAATAATGAAAATAAAAATATTCAGGCAGCCTGAAACCAAGCAAACGCGTTATTTTACTTTGTCATCAAGCTTTTGTCATTGTTGCGGCGATTTGTTGGGCAATTCGTGCGCTGGCACCTTGATGTTGCGCGACAAATTCACGCGCTTTGGCGGCAATATCAGCATATTGTTCGGGCGATTGCAGCCATTGCGCGGCAAGTTGGGCTAATTCATCGGCATGATGAACCTGTTTTGCCGCCCCAAATGCCAACGCTTGTTCACAGGCAGCCTGAAAATTAAACACCGATTGCCCAAACAAAACAGGTTTGCCACAACTCATCGGCTCAATAATATTCTGGCAACCCGTCTCTACCAAACTCCCACCGACAAACACCACATCTGCCGCCTGATAATACGCAAACATCTCGCCCATACTGTCGCCAATCCACACCTGCGTTTCAGGCAGCAGTGCAACATTTTCACTGCGTTTTTGAACCGCAAAACCTGCTTGTTGAGCGCATTCATAAGCCGTTTGAAATCGCTCGGGATGGCGCGGCACCATCACTAATAAATCATCATGTTGCGCCACTTGTTTCCATGCTTGGATAATCAGTTGTGCTTCGTCCACCCCATTTTTCTCACGCGTACTGGCTGCCAAAAACACGCGCCGATTGCCAAACCACGCCCGAAATTGCTGCGCCAATTCCCCTGATTGAACAGGCGGTTCAATATCATATTTCGTATTGCCGCACACCACAGGATTGACCACGCCAATCGTTTCCAATCGCGCCGCATCATCTCGCGTTTGAGCCAAACACGCGGTTAATTCCGCCATCGCAGGCGCAATCAAACTCGCCACTTTCAAATAGCCCTGCTGCGATTTTTCAGACAGCCTCGCATTCACCAAAAACAACGGCACCCCTTCCGCCCGACACGCATGAATCAAATTGACCCAAATTTCCGTCTCCATCAACACCCCCAATATCGGGCGATGGTCGCGTAAAAACTGCGTGACCCAATCACGGCGGTCATACGGCAAATAACGGCATTCCGCGTCAGGATACAGCATTTGTGCGGTGGCACGACCTGTTGGCGTCATCTGCGTCAGCAACAACGGCGCATCGGGAAAATGTTTTTTTAATTCAGCAATCAACGGCTGCGCTGCCCGCGTTTCCCCTACCGACACCGCATGAATCCAAATCACACCCTGTTTCACATAAGGCATCGGTTCGCCAAAACGTTCATGCCAATGATTTAAATATTCAGGATTTTTTTTCGCGCGTTTATTCAGATAAAATTTGA
>JBHARQ010000046.1:0-3981 GCA_041831015.1 Simonsiella sp.
ACAGCTTACTTTATATTGCAGAACGCGGCGTCTTGCCGCCGCACCCACGCTTTGGGTGTGTGGTGCGGAACGGTGCGTTCTCCGTAGAGTAGGTTGGGCGTTTCAGGCAGCCTGAAAACTTGCAAAACGCATGGAGCGGCGACGGCTCGTCGCCAAATATTTGAATTTCATAAAAATTAAATTTATGGTGTATTTTACAAATGGCGACGAGCCGTCGCCGCTCCATTTTGTCGCGTATTGCAAGGCTGCCTGAAAACACATTCCCCAAATCAAATTCAAAAAATCATTATCTGGAAAACACAAAATGAACAACGAACTCAACCAAGTATTACTCCACCCTAGCCGCTTGGTCGGCTCGGACTTGAACGCATGGTTAGCGGTAGGCGGCGGTGAAGGCTTACACAACGCCTTAAATGCCCCCGACAACATCGTCAAAATATTAGAAGACGCAGGCTTATGCGGCATGGGCGGTGCAGGTTTCCCCACCTTCCGCAAATGGTCGGCAATGGCAGAAGCCCCCAGCACATCAGGCGACCGCTACGTTGTCTGCAACGCCAACGAAGACGAACCAGGTACATTCAAAGACCGTTTCCTGCTAGAACGCACGCCACACCAAGTGATTGAAGGTGCATTGATTGCCGCCGTGTACACTCGCGCCAACAACGTGATTTTGTACATCAACCCCCACTTGACCGAAGCCCTTGCCGCCACACGCGCCGCGATTGAACAATGGCAACAACACGATTTGTTCAAACGCATTGAAACGCATTTAGGCAAACCTTTAACCGTGAAAGTGGTGGAGTCATCAGGTCGCTACATCGGTGGCGAAGAAACGGCTGTGATTTCGTGGCTCAATGGCGGTTTCCCATTCCCACAATTCAAACCGCCTTTCCCATTCCAAAAAGGCGTGGCTGGCGAACCCACTTTGTTGAACAACACCGAAACGCTTGCCAATGTGCCACATATTTTGCGTAATGGCGTGGCATGGTATCGCGGTTTAGGTAAAGCCAATGGTGTGGGAACGAAATTGTATTCGTTGTCGGGCGATGTGTTGAACCCTGGGTTGTATGAATTGCCTATGGGTATTACCTTGCGCGAATTGATTGATAACTATGGCGGCGGTATGTTGGAAGGCTTGACCTTCAAAGCCGTGTTCACAGGCGGCCCGTCAAATAATTTGCTGACTGCCAAAGATTTGGACGTGCCATTGGATTTCGTGTCGGTGAAAGAACGTCAATCGGGTTTGGGTACGGGCGCGATGATTGTGATTTCCGAAGGCACGAGCGTAGTTCGCAAAGTGGCGCAATACATTCAGTTTTTTGCGGATAATTCTTGCGGTCAATGTCCACCATGCAAAGGCGGTACATTCCAATTAGCCCGTTTGGTGGAGCGCGTGGATAACGGTATCAGCACCGATGAAGATTTACGCGCCTTACAAAATTTGGTGAACATCATGCCGGGTGGTGGACGCTGTGGTTTGATTACAGGCGCAGCAACTGTGGTGGCAAGTTCTATGCGAACATTCCCGAATGAATATGGGTTGCCGTCAAATAATAAATAATATTTTCAGGCTGCCTTTCAGTACACGACAAAATAAAAACTTCGTCATTCCCGCGAAGGCGGGAATCCAAGTTAAAACAACACAAATATTTGTTTAAAAATAAATTTATTAAATTTTCAAATGGATTCCCGCCTTCGCGGGAATGACGGCATAGTTGCTTTTCAGGCAGCATTCCAAAAAATGTCGTGTACTGTAAGGCTGCCTGAAACGCCCAGCCCACACTACGGAGAACGCACCTGTTCGTGCCAGCAACCTAAAAGAGTGGGTATGGCGGCGATACGCCATGTTCGTCAAATCAAAGAAAATGGTGTTTCTAGGCAGTGATTGGTTTTCAGGCTGCCTTTCAGTACACGACAAAATAAAAACTTCGTCATTCCCGCGAAGGCGGGAATCCAAGTCAAAACAAAATAAATGTTTGTTTAAAATAAGTTTCTTAAATTTTAAAATGGATTCCCGCCTTCGCGGGAATGACGGCATAGTTGCTTTTCAGGCTGCCTTTAAATTGAAGACAGCAAATTTGGTGAAATGATTTTATTCGCTGGACGCGTAGTCCCTGCCTGAAAATTTATTCTCAATCAGATTTTTTAGTTACAAAACAGAAGGTAAAACAAAATGGGTTTTAAACCAATCCCCGCAGCGGTCGCCATCGCGCTGACGCTGATTATCTGGTTCATTCCTGCACCCGAAGGCGTGTCGGCAAACGCTTGGCATTTGCTCGCGCTGTTTGTGGGCGTGATTGCTGGCATTATCGGTAAAGCCATGCCGATTGGCGCAATGGCAATTTTAGCCATGACTTTGGTGGCGATTTTGCAAGTAACCGTCCCCGAATTGGGCGCAGACGGTAAACCATTCAAAAATCCAGCCGCACAAGCCGCCAAAGACGCTTTAAGCAGCCTGAACAACACGCTGATTTGGATGATTGGTGTGGCAATTATGATTTCACGCGGTTTGCTGAAAACAGGTTTAGGCACACGCATTGGTTATTTGTTTTTGGCTGCGTTTGGTAAGAAAACGATTGGCGTGGCGTATAGTTTGGCGTTGTGTGATTTGTTGATTGCGCCTGTTACGCCCAGTAATACGGCTCGTGGTGGCGCGATTGTCCACCCAATTATGCGCGCGATTGCCAGCACGTTTGACTCCGACCCCGAAAAAGGCACGGAAAAGAAAATCGGTAAATATTTGGCGTTAGTAAATTATCATGCCAACATTATTTCTTGCTTGATTTTTGTAACCGCGACCGCGCCCAATCCGTTGGTGGTGAAACTGATTGCCGAAGCCACCAACACGCAAATCAATTTGACTTGGACAACATGGTTCTTGGCAATGGTCGTACCAGGGTTATTGGCAATGGCGTTAATGCCGATTATCTTGTTTGTGCTTTACAAACCCGAAGTAACCAGCACACCAGACGCCCCCGAATTAGCGCGTAATAAATTGAAAGAAATGGGTAAAATGTCGCAACATGAAAAAATCATGTTGGGCGTATTTGGTGTATTGCTGGTGTTGTGGGCAGAAGTTCCCAAAGCGATTTTTGGTGCAGCCTACGCGGTGGACGCAACCACCACCACATTCTTGGGTTTGTCATTACTGTTGATTACAGGCGTTTTGACTTGGGACGACATCTTGAAGGAAAAAGGCGCGTGGGACACGATTGTGTGGTTTGCGGCTTTGGTGATGATGGCGACTTTCCTGAACAAATTGGGCTTGATTACATGGTTCTCCAATGCGTTGGGCGAAGGCATTAAAGGCATGGGCTTGAACTGGGTATGGGGTTGTGCGTTGTTGGCGTTGGCGTACATTTATTCGCATTATATGTTTGCGAGTGGCACGGCACACGTTACGGCGATGTTGGGTGCGTTTTACGCGGCAGGTTTGGCGTTGGGTGCGCCGCCGATGTTGTTTGCGTTGATTTTGGCGGCAAGCACGGGCATTATGATGTCGCTGACGCATTACGCTTCGGGTTCATCGCCCGTGATTTACGGTTCGGGCTACGTTACGATGGCGGAATGGTGGACAGCAGGCTTTATTATGAGCGTGGTGGAAATTGTGATTTTCAGCACGGTGGGCGTGTTGTGGTGGAAAGCGTTGGGGTATTGGTAATTAGTCATTCATAATTAAAATAGTACCGCGTTGCCAGCTCCCTTATGTACTATTCGTACACGGCGGTCGCTGTCGCCTTGTCCTATTTCAATTCTGAACGACTATAAATTTCAGGCTGCCTGAAGGACTACGCGTCCAAATTCAGGCAGCCTGAATTTTTGTTTGTTGGTATTTTGACGAGAACGCGCGTCTTGCCGCGCACCACGCTTTTGGGTGGGTGGCAGGTTGAGCGTTTGTTCTCCGTAGAACGGTAGGACGGATTCTTGAATCCGACATTTTCGTGTAAAATCAAACAAATGTCGGATAAAAGTATCCGACCT
>JBHARQ010000047.1:0-29562 GCA_041831015.1 Simonsiella sp.
AGGTTGGTGGATAGGGCAGATATGAAATCTGCCCCTACGCAATGGAGAATTGGGCAAAATAGCCTGAAACGCCCAATCAACACTACGAAGAACGCACTATTCCGCGCCACACCCCAAAAGCGTGGGTGCGGCGGCAAGACGCCGCGTTCCTCTTCTTGATTCATCAATCTTTCAAACGGAACTCCGCCGCGCGCGCGTGAGCGGTCAGCATTTCGCCATGTGCCAATACGCTGGCAATTTTGCCTAATTTCTGTGCGCCATTTTCCGATACTTGAATCAGGCTGCTGCGCTTTTGGAAATCGTAAGTGCCTAATGGCGATGAGAAACGCGCGGTTCGGCTGGTCGGCAACACATGGTTTGGACCTGCGCAGTAATCGCCCAAGCTTTCGCTGGTGTATTTGCCCATGAAAATCGCGCCTGCGTGGCGGATTTTTTGCGCCCATTGTTCTGCATTTGCTACGGACAATTCCAAATGTTCGGGGGCGATGTAATTGGCAATTTCACACGCTTCGTCCAAATCTTTCGCCAAAATCATCGCGCCACGATTGCCCAAACTTGCCTCAATAATCGCACGGCGTGGCATGTCCGCCATTAAACGATTCATGGCATTTTGTACGTCATTCAAATAATCTTGCGACGTGGCAATTAAAATCGCTTGGGCAATTTCATCGTGTTCCGCTTGGCTGAATAAATCCATCGCCACCCAATCGGCTGGTGTTGTGCCATCTGCAATCACTAAAATTTCGCTCGGCCCTGCCACCATATCAATGCCCACCACACCAAACACACGGCGTTTGGCGGCGGCAACATAGGCATTGCCCGGCCCTGTGATTTTGTCCACTTGCGGTACGGTTTGTGTGCCATACGCCAACGCCGCGACCGCTTGTGCGCCACCGATGGTATAAACTTTGGTTACGCCTGCAATGTAGGCGGCGGCTAATACAATGTCATTGCGTTCGCCTTTGGGTGTGGGTACCACCATAATGATTTCAGGCACACCCGCCACATGCGCGGGCATGGCGTTCATAATCACGCTGCTGGGATACGCCGCCTTACCCCCTGGAACGTAAATCCCCACGCGGTCTAATGGCGTAATTTGTTGTCCGAGCAAAGTGCCGTCTTCATCGGTGTATGACCACGATTCCAATTTTTGTTTTTGATGATAACTTTCAACGCGTTGAGCAGAAATTTTCAAAGCATTTTGCACATTTTCAGGCAGCCTGAAAAACGCATTTTTCAAATCATCTTGGCTTAATGTCAAATCCGCCATGCTTTGCGCGGACGTGCCATCAAAACGATTGGTGTATTCAATCACCGCATCATCGCCACGCTTTTGCACGTCGGCGCAAATATCGGCAACGGTTTGGTCAATTTTGGGGTCTTGCGCCGTTTCAAAAGCGAGTAAATTTTTTAATTCAATTTGAAAATCAGTGGATTGAGTATTGAGTTGTTTCATTTTTTAAGTCTTTCCTGTTTATAAAATTAAAGATTATTCTTTAACGACAAATCGCTTATTCACACGAATCCGCTCGCCACGTCCAATTTTTTGGATTTCTATCCAATCGCTGTAAATCGCATGAACCAAATCGCGTGCATTTTCAAAACCATATTGTTGTACCGAAATTTCCATTTCCAAATGCTTTAATACATTCATCAAACGCGCCCAACCTTTGTTATCGGCAAATTGGTCAATCGCATTTTGCACAATCGGAATCACTTTGGTAAAGGAAATTTTAGTTGGGGCTTTTTCAGGTTTGCTAGGCTCAACGGGTGCGGTTTCAACGGTTTCAATTTGTACGCTAGGCGTTTGTTTGGCTGAAGGTTTACGACCGCGTTTTTTGGTTTTGGGTGTATCGGTGGTGGGTTCAGTGGTGGTTGGGGTTTCGGGTTGAGGTTTCGTTTTAGGTTGATTGTTAGGTTCGGGTTTGGGGTCAATTTTGGGCTGATTTTTGGATTTAGGTTCAGCTTTGGATTGATTTTTAGGTTCAGGTTTCGGTTCAATTTTGGGCTGATTTTGGGGTTCAGATTTCGGTTCAGCTTTAGATTGATTTTTCGGTTCGGGTTGGGTTTTGGATTCGGGTTTCGGTTCGGTTTTGATTTCGGCTTTGGATTCAGATTTACCGTTGCCATTGTCATTTTTGGCACGACGACGCACTTGTAGCTGATTATTATCAGTACGATGTTCAAATAAATCCAATGATTTAATCAAATCCGATAATTTCCCAAATCCAAATAAGCGTGAGTCAAAATCGGGATTGATTTTATTGATATAACTGCCAATCGGCCCTAAATTTGCCCAGCCTAAATCATCGGCATTTTCTTTGACGGCGCGTTTAATCAGTTGCACCATGGCTTGATTTTTATTGTTTTCAGATGAATTTTGGGTGGGTTGTTTGTCTTTTTGCTTATTGGTTTGATTTTTTTCGGGACGGAAAATTTCAATATAGATGAATTTGTCGCAAGCACGGCGGAACGATTCGGGCGTTTTCTTTTCGCCAAAGCCGTACACGGTTAAACCGCTTTCCCGAATCCGCGATGCTAAGCGCGTGAAATCACTGTCGCTGGAGACAATGCAAAAACCGTCAAAATTACCGCTATACAATAAATCCATCGCATCAATAACCAATGCCATATCGGTGGCATTTTTGCCTTTGGTGTAGGCGAATTGTTGTACGGGGATAATGGCGTGAGGCAATAGGGCAGCTTTCCATTTGCTTAAGCCATGACTCCAGTCGCCATAAATGCGTTTGACGCTGGCAACGCCGTATTTGGCGATTTCTTCTAGCATTTCGTCTATGCTGTCGGCTGGGGCATTGTCGGCATCAATGAGAACGGCGAGTTTTTTGTTGCTGGTGGTCATGGTGGGTTCCTGTGTTAAAATTTGCGAAATGATATTATTAACAAGGAATAATCAAAATGGCAATGTATTTTTTAGGTGGCGGTAATATGGCGAGCGCGATTATTGGCGGTTTACGCGCTCAATCGGCTGATGATGAAATCATCGTCATTGAACATCATTCAGAAAAACATGTTGTTTTACAAAAGCAATTTTCGGTGCAAACGCAATTTGATTTACCTGAACATTTAACTGCCGATGATGTGCTGGTGTTGGCGGTCAAACCGCAAGATATGCGCGAGGCTTTGGCGCAAGTGCAAACGCAAGGCGCGTTGGTGTTGTCCATCGCGGCGGGGCTGACGGTGGCAACGTTGGCGAATTGGTTGGATACGCAACGGATTGTGCGTGTGATGCCGAATACGCCTGCGGCGGTGGGTTTGGGTGTGTCGGGTTTGTTTGCTGGTTCGGGCGTGAGTGAAACGGATAAGGCGTTAGCCAATCGTATTATGCAAGCGTGTGGTATCACGGTGTGGCTGGACGATGAAGCAATGATGAATGGCATCACGGGCGTGAGCGGTAGTGGTTCGGCGTATGTGTTTTATTTGATGAATGCGTTGCAGACGGCGGCGTGTGAGTTGGGTTTTGATGCGGTGCAGGCGCGTGATTTGGCGTTACAGACGTTTAAGGGGGCGGTGGCGTTGGCGGAGCAGTCGGGCGAGGATTTTGCGGTGTTGCAAGACAAAGTCACGTCTAAAGGTGGCACGACTTTTGCGGCTTTGACGACTTTTGAGGCGCGTGGCGTGGCGCAAGGTTTGGTGGTTGGGGTGCATTCGGCAACGGCGCGTTCGGCGGAATTGGCGGAGTTGTTGAAGTGAGGGGGCGGTTTTTCAGGCTGCCTTTTGTTGGGTTGAAGAATCCGACTGACTGTGCTGTGCTAGTATGAAATATTTTGATGGTACTCAGATTGAATTGGGCGATAGAGTAGTTTGGCAAACTTCAAGTTTTGTTGAAAGTGGTCTTGTTGTTTGTTTAATTAATCAAGGAAAATATATAGATGATTATGATTTTACCATTCTTCAAAATCAGGGGGGAGGCATCATGATTTTATTTGACCAATTAGGGTTGGTACAAATTTTTGAAGATGATGAAGTGGAACTACGTTTCATTTCTCGTTCACCTTGAATTGAGCTGGTAGGTCGGGTTATGCTACGGAGAACGCACCGTTCCGTGCCACACACCAAAAAGCGTGGGTGCGGCGGCAAGACGCCGCGTTCTTTGAATTTAAATAGTCTGTATTTTAAGCCGCTGATTTGACAATGTGTTCCACCGCCGCCGCCGCGCAATGTAAGCCAAAGCTGGCAGTAACCAACATGCTCGCGCCATAGCCTGCACAGGATAATCCTTGTGGTGCGGTTGTGTCGCTGACATCGCAGGCAGCCTGAATTTGTGGCGGCGTGATTTGTTCACGCGAATAAACGCACGGCACGCGCATTTTGCCTTCGCGTGGAAAGCCGTGTTTTTTGCGTAGGGTATAGCGTAGGTTGGATAGGAGGGGGTCGTGGGTGGTTTGGCTTAAATCGGCGGTTTCGATGAGGGTAGGGTGGCGTTGTCCGCCTGCGCCGCCGCTGATGATAAAGGGTTGTTTGTGTTTGACAAAGTAGGCTGCCATTGCGACTTTAACGCGCATTTGGTCAATGGCATCAATGACGAAATCAAAGGGTTGGTTGAAAATGTGCGGTAAGTTGTCTTCGTCCACAAAATCTTCGATTTCATGCACCACGCATTCGGGATTGATGAGGGCGATGCGTTCGTGTAATGCGGTAACTTTGGCTTTGCCGAAATCGGGTGTGAGGGCGTGTAGTTGTCTGTTGACATTGGAAATGGCGATGTTGTCTAAATCAATGAGGGTTAATTCGCCTACGCCACTTCGCGCCAAGCTCTCTACTGCCCATGACCCCACACCGCCCACGCCGACCACGCAGACATGGGCTTGTTGCAATGCCGCCAAGCCATGTTCGCCATATAATCGCGCGATGCCGCCAAAACGGCGTGAATAATCTGATTCTTGCATAAAAAATCCTTACTAATTGAAATATTTAATTCTTTATCATCAACAATAAAATCAAAAAAGAGTATAATCAAATCAAGGCAAATTGATTGCGATTTTAACAGCTTCGTTTTCAGGCTGCCTTGTGGAATCATGTTGTTGTTCCCAGTCAAACGCGCAAACGATGGTAGTTTGTTTGCGAGCAGACATTGATTTAAATCCCAAACAGGAGATTTTATTATGTATAAACATTTAGTTGTAGCGGTAGATGGTAGCACCACTTCTTTGAACGCATTAAACCATGCAGCAGGTTTGGCAAAATTGAGCCAAGCAAAATTAACATTGGTTAATGTGGCAAATCCCACTGAATACATGACGCTCGCGCCAGAATTTTTGCAACACGAAAGCTATGAAGCCGCAGCCGTTGCCAATGGCAATAGTGTGTTGGAAGCCGCAGCTAATTTGGCTAAAAATCAAGGTGTTGAAGATGTTAATACGCATTTGCTGGTTGCCGTGAAAGGCGCGAAAGAAATGGCGCAAGAATTGGTGGATTATGCTGCTGCACAACAGGCTGATTTGCTGGTATTGGGTACGCATGGTCGCAGTGGTTTGATGCACTTGTTGATGGGCAGCTTTGCCGAAACGGTAATGCGTCAAACGTCTTTGCCTTTGCTGATTATTCGCAGTCGTGTGGAAGATGAAGTTTAATCGTTTCATTTAAAATCAAACCGTTCAGGCAGCTTGAAAATGGCTTTCAGGCTGCCTTTTGTGTGTGGCAACGGATTCAATTATTCAATGCCACACAATTTATGTGTTTGCAAACTTAATTGCCAATGCGGTTTGCCGACACGCGCATTTAATTGTCCTAATAATGTGATGGTTTGTAAAATATTCATTTCGCCATTCACATCACAAGGCGATAAATAATAGCGAGATGAAGTGATTTTTTGCTCAATTAATTCATAAAATGGCAAAATATCCATATTATCTACCACAATTCGGACTTCATCAGCTTGTTTCAGGCAGCGTTTTTCATATGCTTCAGCGTACAAAAATTTGGGGCTGGTGGCAATATAATCAATTTGTGGCGGCACGTCTTTCAAACCATTGGTTTCAATCGCAATAAAATAACCTTCTGATTTTAATTGATTTAATAATAGTCCTAATTGTGGCTGAATGGTGGGTTCGCCGCCTGTGATAATGATGTTTTTGGCTGAAAATTCATGTACTTTATCCATGATTTGAGATAAAGTCATGGCACCAAAATCATGATAATTGGTATCACACCAATGGCACGCCAAATTGCATTTGCCAAAGCGGATAAAAATACTCGGCATCCCCGTGTTATAGCCTTCGCCTTGCAGCGTTTCAAAGATTTCAACAATGCGATAAATCGGTTCGTGGCTCATTCGGCGTACTCACAATAAGAAGAGGGCGTTTCCCATAATCGTACCAAACTCACGGGTAAATGCGCGTCTTGTTTCAACACTTGGAAAATATGGCGCGTCATTTCTTCGGCGGTGGTACGGGTGTTGATGCCGTAAGTTTTGGAATTTAATTGATTTAATAAATTGGCGACTTGTGTTTCGCGTTCGCTGCTGGTGTCGTAAATGAATGCGTGATCCATTTTGTCCAAAATATGGGTTTTGACGATGTCTTTTAAATCAGAAAAATCCATGACCATGCCTTTTTTTGCGCCGTGTTCGTGCAGGCTGCCTGAAACTTCCACTTGTAAAATATAAGTATGTCCATGTAAATTTTGGCATTTGCCATCGTGTCCGTCCAACATGTGCGCCATGTCAAACGTGAATTGTTTTGCGGTTTTAAACATCATGTTCCTTGATTCAGGCTGCCTGAAAACAACATAAAACCGTTGCCAGATGACAACGGTTTTATGATTTAGAATTTAAATAGATTAAGCTTCTGCGGTTTCCGCTTCTTGATTAAAATGATAGCTCAACAAGCCATCATCAATCGCTGTAATCAACTGATTTTCTTCCAAACGCGTTACAATTTTTTCAGACAATTCAGTTTGCAAATCCGCATTCAAAGTCGGCTCACTTTGCGAAATGTAACGGCGAATGTTGGCAACCAAATTGCGACGACGGCGTGGGTGATACGCATCTTTTTGGCTCATCGCGCTCAAAATATTAGGATAATATTTTTCAACCAAATCAGTTGGTTCAACAGATACTGTTTCAGCAGCATGAGCAACCGTTTCTACAACAGGCGTGGCTGGTGCAGCTAGCTTATGCGCTGGTTGCACCAGTGATGCAAAAGGGGAGGTGTTTGCCTCTTTTGCAGGTTGATGGAACGCATTGATGGCTTGTGAACGCTCTTGCAATTCCGCCAAGCTAGACACACGCAAAATGTGTTTCGCTTGCAAACTTTGTTGAACGTGTTCTACCAACACATCGTAGCCACTGTCTTGCGACAAAATACCAATGATTGCCGCAGGGTCGTGGTCAATGATTTTACCCAAGTAAAAGCTCAAGTAGAAATCCAACGCGCTCGGTGCATTATTATGTACATGAACAAAATGAACTTTTTTACCAAAACGACACAAAGATTCACACAAACGCAAAGGAATTGTTTCCTGTTGTTCTGTGCCTAAAAACATCCAAACGTGTACGCTATCTGGGTCAAGGCAATCCAAATCAGCAGGTTGCACTTTTTCAAAGTCAATCATTAAATGTTGCATTATCAATTCCTTGCAAAAAATATGTTTAATTAATCAATTTTATTGGAAAATATTAAAATCCATTTTCCATCATAATTTGTCCGGGTAAACGATTGCGGTGCATGGCGTAACCCAAATCCAGCAATGTTTGGAAGGTGTCGCGCACCATATCGGGGTTTCCACAAATCATAAAACGGCTGTGTTCTGTACTGAATTTTAATTCAAGTGCTTGTTCCAACGAACCATTTTTTAATGTTTCAGGCAGCCTGAAATGCAATCGCTCATCATCGATTTCACGCGTGGTAATGGGTACAAAGCGTAGTCGATGCGCCCATTCGCCCACCAAAGGATGTTCGGAAAGCGTATTTATTTGTTGGTTGAAAATCAAATCGTTATTATACGACACAGAATGAATTAATGCCAATGTTTCAAAACGCTGCCAAATTTCAGGTTGCTGTAAAATCGACAAAAAAGGCGCAATTCCCGAGCCTGTTGATAACATAATTAAATCACGACCATCGGGAAAACGTTCTGGTAAGAAAAAACCTTGTGCAGTTTTATCTAATAAAATCGGGTCATTAGCTTGCAATTTTGCCAAATACGCGGACATCGCACCGCCTTCAATCAGCACCGCAAAAAATTCCAAGGTATCCGCATATTCCGCCGACACCATAGAATAGGCACGCCAAATATAGCCTTCGCCTTGCCGAAAACCCAGCCGTGCAAATTGCCCAGCCGAAAAACGATATGCTTCAGGGCGGCTGATGGCAAAAGAGATGTGTTTGGGTGAATGATGTTTTACCCAAAGCACCGTTTCTTCAGTAAATTTTTCTTGTAAACTCATTTTCAGGCTGCCTGCGAATTGCCCAAAATCATCGTGCCAATCCCTTTATCCGTGAAAATTTCCAGCAATAACACATTCGGAACACGTCCATCAATAATATGCACCGCTTTCACACCATTTTGCGCGGCTTCCAATGCTGATGAAATTTTCGGCAACATCCCACCCGACAACGTCCCATCTGCCACCAAACGATGAATATCATCAGGCGTCAAATTGGTCAATAACGCGCCTTGTTTGTCCATCACGCCCGTGATGTTGGTCATTAATACCAATTTTTCCGCATTCAATTCTGCTGCCAAACGCCCCGCCACCAAATCCGCATTAATATTAAACGCCTCACCGTGTTCACCCACACCAATCGGCGCCACCACAGGAATATAACCTGCTGAAACCATTTGCTTAATCAGCGTACAGTCCATGCTGTCAATTTCGCCAACTTGCCCAATGTCCACCCCTTTTTGTTCAGGCGTGTCCACCTTCAATTTTTTAGCGCGGATAAAATGATTATCGCGTCCCGTGATGCCGACCGCTTTGCCGCCATGCACATTCAACAAAGACACAATTTCCTTATTCACTTGACCGCCTAGCACCATTTCCACAATGCTCATCGTTTCGCCATCGGTTACGCGCATCCCCTGCACAAATTCCCCGATTTTCCCAATTTTTTCAAGCATTTCATTAATTTGAGGGCCCCCACCGTGAACAATCACAGGATTGATGCCGACCAATTTTAACAACACAATGTCTTTCGCAAACCCTTCTTTTAATTCAGGTTCAGTCATTGCATTGCCACCATATTTAATCACCAATGTGCAACCTGCAAAACGGCGAATATACGGCAAAGCCTCTGATAAAATACCCGCTTTGACCGATGGTAAAATTCCTTGCGACATCATCAAACCTCTTGTTTACAAATTAAATTATTTTCAGACAGCCTTTCAGAATGCGATATTTTTGAAAGGCTACCTGAAATATTGGCTAGAACGCGGCGTCTTGCCGCCGCACCCACGCTGCGCTCGTGGTGATGGTGAGTGGTTCATTCAACATGCGCATACACAGAAAGACCACCTAAAACATCCATACAACAAAATAGTGGGTGCGAACACCCACCCAAATGTTCAGATGATTCAAGCTGACAATTAATTTGCCATTTCATTTAAAACCAAACGGCGTTGTTCATCAGCAGCACCAATGGCTTGCGTTTCATCAAACACCTTTGCCAATGCCAAACGCGCATGAGCAGAAGGTTTAATCGCCAGACTGGCTTCCAAATAACCTTGCGCTTTGCCCCAAAGCTGTTTGGTAATCGATAATTCACCCAAACACAACAGCAATTCCGCATCTTCAGGTTTCGCTTTCAGCCAGCCATCGGCAATATCAATCGCCTTACGCTGCTCACTATCATTCAAATAACGCACGCTATTGGCAAAAACTGTTAATAATTCAACATAATGCGTATGCGGATAATAGCTGCGAACCCATGCCGCCGCATCTTGATGTAAACCCAAAGCCTCATAGCGTTTTGCAATCGCCACGCACAATGCACCTGATTTCACATCATCAGGAATACGGCGCAATGCCGTTTTCAACGCATTGGCATTGCTCGCATTTTCCACCAAACCGCGATAAGCGGTAGCGCGATAGCTCAACACCTCTTCATTCGTGATGTGTGAACCTTTTTGCAATTTATCCACCGTTTCCAAAATTTCCAACGGATGGTCTTTCGCAACCGCTAATTGTAATTGCAAGTGCAACAATTCAGGCAAATTTTTGTCAATTTGCGCCGCAGCAGTCAAATCCTCATCAGCACTCACATAATCCTTGCGCGACATCGCACTTTGCGCTTGCAATAAATAGCGTGGTAACTGCGCTTTTGCAGGCAAATGCGTTTCCATGTCTTTCAAATAGCCATCGCGTTTTGCCGTTTCGCCAATTTTATGATTGGCTTGTGCCGCAATCATCAATGCCAAAACACGGCTGTCGCCTGCTTGATTATTGGCTAACACTTTAGCGGCTTCTGATGCTGCTTTTTGATAACGACCTTCAAAAAACGCCACACCCGCATCATTCAATGCTGCCAATGCCTTGCGACTTTTACGGCTGTTACCAAAACGGCTCATTTTGCTGGGTGTTGCCAATACACCAAAGATAAATTTGAGCAAGAAATGCAGCAAAATCATTGTGATAATTAAACCAGCAACGAATAAGCGCACGTTCATGCGAATCATATAATTACCGACATGCGCGTACACATCTCCGGGGAAATGTTGTATCAACAACGCCGCGCCGACGGCAGCTGCAAATAAGATAATAATCCAAATCAGACCCTTCATTCATGGTCTCCCTATTTTGTTATTGCCAAACAAAGTGTTATTCAATGTAAGGCTCTTTGATAATCAAACGATACGTTTTCTTTTCAGTCGTTGGCTCAACGGTGCGAGTGGGTGCGGGAATCGGGCGTGTGATTTTTTCAGGCTGCTTTTTCACCGTTTTGGGTTTGGGCGGCGTGTTTGGTACACGTTTTTTCACCGTGTCATTTGCAGTTGGTGCAGGCGGTGGATTCTTGGGTTTACTCGGTGTTGGCACGACACGAATGGCTTTTTGCGCTGGCTGTGCAGTTTCCAACGCTCGTTTAGGCGGCGTTGGCGTTGCGCGAGTGGCACGCGGTGCCACAGGACGCGAACTGCTTAGCGGTTTTACTTTCCCAGCGAATCTGCCTTTTTCTTGTCATCTGTTTTTTTCGGCTCGGCTGGTTTGGCTTTGGGCTTATCAGCGGCTTTGGTATCAGATGATTTGGTGTCTTTTTCGTTTGATTTGTCAGCAGGTTTATCGGTTTTGCTGTCTTCGGTTTTCACGTCAGATGCGGCTTTGGCTGCTTTATCGGCTGCCAATTTATCTGCCAATGCTTTTGCAGCAGGCATCGCTGCCAAACCAGCTGCCGCAGCGGCTGCACCAGAATTTTCGCTGCTGGCGGCTTTATTTTCCACTTTCTCAGCCGTTGATTCAGCCGTTTTTTCAACAGGTTTGACTTCAGAGGCTGCCTGAACAGGCGTTGTAGCAGGTGTCGATGCCGCTTTAGCCGTTTCTTTATTCGCCGCCGAAATAGAGGGCAACACAATATCAGAACGCGCTTCAATTTCACGCATTGAAATCGGTTGTTTATCTGTTTCAGCTTGTGTTTGATAATTGCGAACGGCAGTTTGACTGCGGCTTAACGCGGTATCAGACACGATTTGTAATTGCTGATTGTTCAATTCATTCAATGTCTTCAGCCATTCTTGCGTGCTAGGCGATTGCGTATCAAAATATTGCTCAACCGTGCGTTTGGCTTCGTCCAAATTTTTCTTATAAATTTCATTGTTGTGTTGCAATAATGCCAAGCGTGCGTCCAATAAACGCAAGCGTAAATTCGCGCGTACAAAATAAATTTGTTCGGGCGATAAGAGCATCGCATCATTGCTTTCCAATTTGCGAATTTCAACCATGCCTTTGACCATGCCCACGGTTTTGTCCCATGTGCGCGTCCAAAAATCGGCATCATTGGCGGTGGGGGCAGGGGTGTTAGCCGAAGGTTGCAGCGTGCTGTCCACAACCAATGGCAAGCTGGCAACACTTTTTTCCAGACCATCTACTTTTAATGAGGTGCTGGAAACGTCTAAATATTGGCTGCCTTGCGCTTTTAAATCATTTAAATCATCGGCAACGGCTTTTTTGATGGCGATTAATTCAGGTTGGTCAAAGCGTTTCAAGCGTTGCTCAATCGTATTGAGTGCGGAAATCGCCACAGGCACATTGCCCGATAACAATAATTGCTGTGATGCCACATTTAACGTCACTTCAATTTCATCAACCAGCCAATTCACACGACCTTTGAGCAATTCATTGTAGCTGCGCTGCATATTTGCCAAATGTTGATGGTCTTCGTTTTGTTCTTGCGACAAAGTCATCACGCTTTGGTTTAATTTTTCTTGTTGTTGCAAGGCAAGTTTCAGGCTTTGTGCGTTGTCGCTTTCGCCTAATGCGGCTTTATCTAAAGCGTTTTGCACAGACGTTTCTTGTTGTTTCAAGAAATTACGTCCTTCTACCCATAAATAGCCGCTGGCACCCAATGCTAAAACGGATAATACCAACGCGCCCGTTGCCACGCCACGTCCACCTGAACGTTCAATGACAATGGGTTGTTGTTGGGGATAATTAGGTTGGGCGGTAGGCGTTTGATGCGTTACTGCCGCAGGTGGCGTTACGGGTGTATTCGCCTGTTGGTCAAATGGTTGGTTATCGGACATGATGTGTACTTTCTACTTGAAGAATGTGCCGCACACATGCCGTGCAGCATCCAACGCTGACAGCCGATGTATTTCATCATACATCAGCTTAACAGCATTGTTATTATTAAATAAATAAAATCGTGATGGATTTTCAGGCAGCCTGAAAAAGTCATGACGATATCAGTTTAACAAAATTAATCAATGGATTCAGCACTGTATTTATCCAAAGCTTCGGATAAATTTTTGACAACGCGAACTTGTCCCACGCCGTGGGCTTCGAGAGCCGCCGCAATCCGTTCATGATGGGTAAAGTATATCAAGGATTTTAAAGTTTGCGTGAGTATCATGGGGGCTTGTTTGAACAAAATATCCACCATTTGTGCCGAAGTAATCCATGCAAAATAGGGGCGTTTGTTTTTAAATTCAGTCCAATCAAGCGGTTGTTCTTCGCGATGATAAATTTCAATATTGCGAGGTTGATAGCCACGCCATGTTAATGCTTCTGATAAATGTCGGCGACCCGCACCGCCATTGACAATCAAAACTTTGCCATCCATAGGTAATTTTGACCAAATGGGCAATTCTAATACGGCTTCGCTGTCATGACCATGCTCGGGATACCACACCCACGCTGCGCCTGATTTTCTCAATGCTTTTGCGGTGGCTGCGCCTACGGCAACGTGCGGTTTCAGGCTGCCTGAAAGGTCTAATCCTGCGGTTTCAACTGCTGTGGGGCTTACCCAAAAAACGGCATCGGATTGATTAATCAAATCAGGCAGTTCGTAAATATTATCATTGTTTGGCACAATATTGAGTGGCGGGAACGGCACAGCTTGCCAACCAAATTGTCGGCAAGTCGCCACATCTTCAGGCAAACGATTGGCAGGTCGAACCAGTAATATTGTTGGCATCATTTATCACACTAGCGCAAAAATTGCCATGATACCGCATTTTTCATCATTTCACTATTTTTCAGCCCACAAGTGTGCAATTTCACAACAGGCAGCCTGAAAATGAAATTATTTAGCGAAATCAAATTGGTAAACACCAAAGCCTTTTTCATCTTGTCCCAGCCAAGAATAAGGACGCGCTGCTTGCAAAGCGGTAAACGCTTTGGCACGTTCACTAGCTGCTGTTTCAAAAGATACTTTTGCATTGACAGGGGCAAAACGCCAATTATGGTCAATGTGGCTATTGGCTGCGCCGTTGGTTGCGGTTTGTTCACGAATGAAATCGCTGACCACTTGACGCGTATCTACTGATGAATTCAAGACCACTTTTTTCGCGCCTGTGCCTGCAAATTTGCCTTCAAATGCACGTTTGGCATTGGTAGCAACGATGAATTCAGCTTGCTTTTCAACAGGTTTTCCTTGAAAAGTTAATTGTTTGACACGTTGTGTTTTGTCATTTTGTAATTGGCAGTCGTGGTTGTAACGCGCTGCTTGGCTCAAATCAAATTGATACGATACGCCATCAATCACATCAAACTGTTGCGAATTAAATTGCCAATTCATCAAAGGCTGTGTTTGCGAATGTGCTGGTTGAATTTGATTAAATGCACCTGCGGAACATTCCAGCCATTCTTTCAATTCCGCGCCATTCACTTTGACAGCCGCTACGGTGTTACCCGTTTCAACCAATTCAGTTAATTGACGGCGGCTCACATCGCCACGCTCAATCGTGGTGTATTCAAAAACATTCGTATGTTGTTTGCCAGTTTTCAAGGGCGAAGTAGCACTTAATACAGGTAATTTTGCCAATTCAGGCTGCGTTGCGATTTCGCGTTTCACAAATTCTTTTTGTGCGGTATTCACTAATTGTACCGTTGGGTCATCTTGCACCAATGACAAATAGCTGTATAAATTATCCGCCGTTTTGCCAACAGGTTGTGCCATAAATTGGCGTGTGCCTTTATGGTGTGAACGCAATACCCATTTGGTTAATAATTGATTGCCTACCAATGGCTTATTGGTTTCTTCATCAAAAATAGCGCGTGTGCTGGCAGATTGTTGCGTGATGCGCCATTTGCCAGAATTATTATTTAAATTCAAATCTAAAATGGCAATTTCTTTGCCTTGTGATTGTAATTGTGTGGGCGAAATTACAGCGTCAATGCCCACCACTTGTTTCAAAGCAGCTTGATGTTCAGGACTTTGATTTAAGGCGATAATCACATCAGCGCCTAAATTCTTCAGCAATGGCACATATTTTTTCGCGGTCAAAACCACATCGCTGACCAAAATTTTGCCCTGCAAATCTTGTTGGCTACTGCGAATAATGTCGGGCGATGTTAAACCAATGAATGCGACATTCACGCGTTGCGGTGCGCCTTGCGTGTCTTTCAAATCCAAAATTTTAAAGAGATAAGGACGATAACGCGGTGCTTTGGTGTTGGCATCAAATACATTGGCACTTAAAACGGGGACATTAGACGTTGCCACCGCTTTATCCAAATAATTTAAACCATAAGCAAATTCACGTTTGCCCAAAACCGTTGCAACAGCACCTGATTTTTCCAATGCCAAATAGCTGGGATGTTGCTCGCCTGTTTCCAAGCCTTTGGCGAGCATATAATCGCCCATTGGTGCGCCTTGCAAAATATTGCCATTATCCACATACACATTGTTTTTCACTTCGCGCTGTGCTTTTTTGATGAGCGTGGCGGTGCGTGTGTAGCCGTAGCGTGGTTGCTTGCGGTCTTGGTCGTAGTCAAAATCGGTCAATTGTGCTTGCACATCGCTGGTATTAATCACGCGCAGTTGCAATTCCGCCGCAAATGCAGGCAATGTGAGCAATGCGCCTAGACACATCGTGATGAAACGTTTGGCTGTAGAAAACATAGTTTTGTCAATCAAAAAATGGTTAAGTAAACTGAATTGTATCAAAAAATCCAAAAAAATCATAAAAAAATAAATTCAGGCAGCCTGAAAATTATTTCAAACTGCCTGAAAGCATTCATTATTGGTCTAATTCAATCGCCGCCGCCAACAATGACAACCGCGCCATCACACCATACACATACAAACGATTGGCGGCACAATCCGCGTTTTCCGCATCAGGACGTGGCATCCCCAATTCATCCCATTGCTCAAAAACCCGTTTACAGATACACGACGCGTCATTTTCCGCATCCGATTCACTGCCCACATTCGGAATACTTTGATTGAGTGGCACAAACACCATGCCGCCAGCATTCAAATTTTCATCATTGCCGCGCCCCTCATGCACACGGAAAAAGCCGCCAATGACAAATCTGTCCATCATATACACCACAGGCTCACATACCGCATCATTCAAAGTCTCATAAGTATAAATACCTTCCTGCACAATCACTTCCGAAACTTCCAAGCCTTCTTTCACTTTTGCCATTTTATTGCGATTTTTGCGATTCAAACCGCGTACTTCATCGGCGGATTTCACACTCATTACGCCCATGCCATAAGTGCCTGCATCGGCTTTCACAATCACAAACGGTTTATCGGTAATGCCTTTCTCATCATATTTTGCCTGAATTTTTGCCAATACCCGTTCCACCGCATCTGCCAACGCATCTTCACCTTCACGCTCTTGGAAATTCAAACCGCTAATTTGTTCAAAATACGGATTAATTTGCCATTCATCAATTTGCAATAATTGCGCAAATTGTGCTGCCACTTGATTATAAGCCTCAAAATGATGCGTTTTACGGCGCGTTGTCCAGCCACCGTGTAATGGCGGCAAAATCGTTTGCGACACCCCTTGCAAAATATCAGGCACGCCGCCCGACAAATCATTATTTAATAAAATAAAACAAGGCGAAAAACCATCAGCCAAATGAATCCGTTCACGCGTTCGCAGCAACGGTTCAATCAGCAAAGTATTGCCCAAAGCCGTCTCAAATGTTGTGGGTTCCGTCAATTCAGGATTAAACGAGCCGATACGCACTTCAAAACCTGCATTGCGTAAAATCGTGGCTAATGCGTACACATTTTGCAAATAAAACGTATTGCGTGTGTGATTTTCAGGAATCAGCAAGACCGATTTTGCCGTTTCACACGCACGTTCAACCGCATCTTGCGCGGCGATGGTGGCAAGCGGAATAAAATTTGGGTTCAGATTATTAAATCCCCCCGGAAACAAATTCATATCAATACTTGCCATTTTGTAGCCCGCATTGCGAATGTCCACTGAACCATAAAATGGCGGCGTGTGCTGTTTCCATTGTTGGCGAAACCAAGTTTCAATTTTATGATGATTTTGCAAAATCACTTGTTCAAAATGATGCAAATGAGCGGCGTAGTCAGAATGAATTTGTGGGAATTTCATGATTTGGTTTCCTGTAAAAGAAAGATTGACGCGGAATATTATAGCAATATTGCTTGTTTTGAGGAACGCGGCGTCTTGCTCCCCACGCTTTTCGGTGAGTGGCACAAAAACGTCCGCACTTCGGCGCAACGGCGTAGCGTGAGCTTTGCCCACGATGACACGAAGAACACACCGTTCCGTGCCACGCCCCAAAAAGCGTGGGGAGCAAGACGCCGCGTTCTGGCAACAATTCAGCCAGCTTTTGATGGAAAGGCAGCCTGAAAAAAGTGTTTTCAATTAGCAATATTGGCGATGTCGTTGTTATAATCACGCCACTTTTTTGTTTAATGGAAAATACATCATGCTACACCTTTACAATACTTTGACGCGCCAAAAAGAAAAATTTGAACCGATTGACCCGAAAAACGTGCGTATGTACGTTTGCGGCATGACGGTGTATGACTACTGCCACTTGGGACACGCGCGTGTGTTGGTGGTGTTTGACATGATTGCGCGTTGGTTGCGCCAACGTGGCTATCCGCTCACTTATGTTCGCAATATTACCGATATTGACGACAAAATCATCGCCCGTGCCAACCAAAATGGTGAAACCATTGGCGAATTGACCGCGCGTTTCATTCAATACATGAACGAAGACTCGGACGCGCTCGGTGTGCAACGCCCTGATGTTGAACCCAAAGCCACCGAACACATCGCGCAAATGATTGCCATGATTGAAGCATTAATCCAAAACGGCAAAGCCTATCCTGCCGAAAATGGCGATGTGTATTATGCCGTGCGCGAATTTGCCGCTTACGGGCAATTATCGGGCAAATCATTAGACGATTTACGCGCTGGCGAACGCGTGGAAGTGGACGGTTTCAAGCGCGACCCATTGGATTTCGTGTTGTGGAAAGCCGCCAAAGCAGGCGAACCTGCGTGGGAAAGCCCTTGGGGCAACGGTCGCCCTGGTTGGCACATTGAATGTTCGGCAATGGGCGGACAATTATTCGGGCAAACTTTTGACATTCACGGCGGCGGCGCGGATTTGCAATTCCCACATCACGAAAACGAAATCGCGCAAAGCTGTGGCGCACACGGTGGTTTGTGCGGACACGATGCGCCAAAAGTGGGCGACAAATTAATTGACAGCCACGTTAAGTATTGGTTACACAACGGTTTTATTCGTGTGGACAATGAAAAAATGTCCAAATCATTGGGCAATTTCTTCACCATCCGCGATGTATTGAAAAAATATCAACCCGAAGTGGTGCGTTTTTTCATTCTTCGCGCCCACTATCGCAGCCCGTTGAATTATTCGGACGCGCATTTGGACGATGCGAAAAATTCGTTGGCGCGTTTGTATAATACGTTGAACAATGTTGCGCCTGCTGAATTTGTATTACAAGAACATTCAAATACTTATACTGAAAAATTCTTCGCAGCAATGGACGATGATTTTGGTACAGCCGAAGCGATGAGCGTGTTGTTTGAATTGGCAAACGAAGCCAACAAAAACAATGACGCGCAACTTTCAGGCTGCTTGAAAGTCTTGGGTGGCGTGTTGGGCTTGTTGCAAGACAATCCGCAAGCGTTTTTGCAAAGCGGTGGCAGCGAAGAAACTTTGTCCGCCGATGAAATTAACGATTTGATTGCACAACGTAAAATGGCGCGTGAAACCAAAAATTGGGCAGAAAGCGACCGCATTCGCGATATTTTAGCCGAACACAAAATCACGGTACGCGATGGCGCGGACGGCACGACTTGGACACGCGGTTAATTTTCAGGCTGCCTGAAAACACATATTTTCTCATTTTGCCAGAACGCGCGTCTTGCCGCGCACCACGCTTTCAGGCTGCCTGAAACCAACATTTTACCCACAAAAAATTCATTATGCTGACTGCTTTCGCTTTACATTTGATTCGCTGGTATCAACGCCATTTATCGCCACGCAAAGGTTATGCTTGTGCTTATCGTATGGTGTATGGCGGAAGTGGTTGTTCGGGTGTGGGCTATCGTTTGATTCGGCGATATGGTGCGGTTTCAGGCTACCTGTTGCTGCGAAAACGGTTGGCGCGTTGTCATTTTGTGGCAGTACAGCAGCGTCAAATTCAGAGATGGGCGCAATATCAACGTGGCGATTGTGTGCCTGATTGCATCGTGCCAGATTGTAACGATATACGAATACCGCGCTTCAATCATTATTGTTGGGACGTGATAGATTGTGGTGTGAATATGTGTGAATGCAGCGACCTGTTTAGCCGCAATAAGGAGCAACCCAAGAAAAAACATTAAAGAAATGAGTTGCATTACTTGATAATTAATTGATTAAATTTTAAATTTAAAACAAGGGGCAAATATCCAATTTGCCCCTTGTTTGATTAAAAATCAATTATTGATTAAGATATTTTTGCATCAGTTCAAGTGCACGGTGTTCAGCAGCAGAAACGGCATCGGTAATATCGCTTAAATTAGTGGGTTTACCGTCTTTTGTCCATGCGTGAATGGCTTCGGAACTGGACACGCCGTGCCACATTTTTTGTCCATTGTCATAATAAAAAATGCTTTCGGAAGTGTCTTTTTTCTGCGTATTTTCAAATAATAATTGACCGTTTTCATAATAGCCGCGCATTTTAACGGTGGCATTGACATCTTTACTGTTATCGCCTTCGGTTTCTAAAACCAGTTTGCCTTCGTCATTGTAATAGCCGCCGCGTTGTACCAAGCCGTGATGGTAATCTAAAAATTCAGTAATCTTGCCTGTGGGCGAATACCAAATGACACGTCCTTCGCCAATGGCAGAATCAAAATTTTTCAAATCTTTATCATTGGGAATGATGATGGGGTTGGTTTGTTTGGCGTCGTTGTCTTGATAAAAGTCTTGGACAATGGCGAAACCCGATGAATTGCGCCCCAATAATTTACGATAAAATCCACCTTCTTGTGGTGTATTGACCAATTCACCATCGGCATTAAAATAAGCGATGATGTTGTTTTCAGACTTATTTTTTTTTCAATTTGGTGGTGGCGGCATCGGCAGAACGTGCTAATGTTTGCACTTCGGTTGGCACGTTGGTTGGTTCAGCAGCAGGTTTCCAAGATAATAAACGTGTGCTACTACATGCGCTCAACGCAATGGCAACACTGACTGCTAACAATAATGGTTTCATATTTAATCTCTCTTGATGATTTCATTTCAATAAGGGCGAAGTTTAACCATTTTTCGGTTTGTCTGAAAGTCTTAAAGTGGCAAAGTGATGTTTTGGGCGTTGAATATGGTTTTAAAATGAACAGGCTGCCTGAATATGAGGATTCAGACAGCCTGTTGATTTAAGGCTTCATGATTTTGGCTTTTTTGACTTTAGCAGATTGGGCTGGTGTGGTTTCAGCGGTGTGTTGCTCACCTAATTGACCCAATTCGATTAATAGCGTTTGTAAGGTGGCTAATTTTTTCGGGGTAAAGTCTTGTTCCAATTTTTCATAAGCCGCGTTCATATTGGCAGAAATTTGTTCAAACAATTGGAAACCATCTTTGGTTAATTTGACAAATACTCGGCGTTGGTCGCTGGCAGGTTTCAAGCGCATAACCAAGCCCAATTTTTCCAATCGTGTCAAAACGCCCGTGAGACTAGGACGTAAAATGCTAGTTTGTATGGACAAATCTTGAAAATCCATTGTGCCGCTAGAGGACAATAAATTGATGATTCGCCATTGTTGTTCAGTAATCCCTGCGGTACTTAATACAGGACGGAAATAATCCAATACCGATTCGCGTGCTTGCACTAAAGCAATATTGACAAATGAATGTTGTGATATTTCAGTCATCATGATTCTCCCTGTGGTGGTGATGCTTCATTATTTATCTAAAAACGCATTGATAAATGGTATTTAGATATTGAGTTTCCTCATTTATTTCAGTTATATTGTATTACAAAAACAGATACTTGTCATTAAAATTCATGATTTTTTTGAAAAATGCTTGACAATTTTTAAATTTATTTACTTATTAAGATAAATGAAATTTGAATCATTTTTACAACATAAAATCAAGTTGTCAGAATATTGGTTATACATTATTAAACAACGTGGCGTATCGCCGCCACACCCACTTTATTTAGGTGTTGGCAGCCGAACGCGATACGTTGTTTTTAGGGTTTTAGGCAGCCTGAATTTTACAAACCAAATAATCCTACATCGCCTTTGCCTTGACGAATCAGTTCTACGCCATCGGTCATGTCAATCACGGTGGTTGGTTCGGTGCCACACCAGCCGCCATCAATAATCACATCTACGGCATGGTCAAGACGGTCGCGGATTTCGTAGGGGTCGGTTAAGGGTTCATCATCTTCGGGCAGCATCAGGGTGCAAGAGAGCATGGGTTCGCTCAATTCTTTGAGTAATGCCAAGGCAATGCGATTGTCTGGCACGCGCAAGCCGATGGTTTTGCGTTTGGGGTGCAGGGTGCGGTTGGGGACTTCTTTGGTGGCTTGTAGGATGAAGGTGTAGCTCCCTGGGGTGGCGGCTTTGAGTTGGCGGAATTGGCTGTTGTCCACTTTGGCGTATGTGCCTAATTCGCTTAAATCGGCGCACATTAGGGTAAAATGGTGTTTTAAATCCATTTTGCGAATGGCGAGAATGCGTTCCATGGCGGCTTTGTCGCCTAAATGGCAGCCGAGCGCGTAGCATGAGTCGGTTGGGTAAATGACGACACCGCCTTTTTTGATGATGTCAACGGTTTGTTTGATTAAGCGTTCTTGCGGATTGTCCGCGTGAATGGCGAAAAATTGTGCCATAATGGTATTCCCCAAAAAATCATCATCGTAGCAAAATTTCAGGCTGCCTGAAATAGGGGAGGGCGTTTATTAGCCCTATTGTATCAATCTTATAAAATTAAATTTTCATCCGTGATTTCAGTACACGACAAAATGTTCAATGCAGGCTGAAACCTGCCCCCTTCCCTGCGGCGCGGGGGAGGGTTGGGGTGGGGGTACGAGTGTTGAGTTGCTCGAATTTAAATTTGGTGGCAACCTGAAAGTCACCCCCACCCTAGCCCTCCCCCGCCAGCGGGAGAGGGAATAGATGGTCGCAATTCATAAATTGCTGTGTACTGAAATCCATGATAATCAAGGAGTTCATATTATGACAGCCAAATTCATCACTTTAGATGGGATTGACGGTGCAGGCAAAACGACTCAATTAAATGTGATTCAGCAATGGTTTGAAGTGAATCAGTTACCTGTGGTATTCACGCGTGAACCGGGTGGGACGGCGTTGGGTGAGGCATTGCGTGAGATTTTGTTGCATACGAAAGAGCCGATTGGCTTGAGAACGGAAACGTTGTTGATGTTTGCGGCGCGTCAGCAGCATTTGGAGGATGTGATTTTGCCGAATTTGAGTCGTGGGGTTCATGTGGTGTCTGACCGTTTTACGGATGCGACGTTTGCTTATCAGGGCTGTGGCAAGGGGGTTCCTGTTGCGGATATTGAGCTGTTGGAAAGGTGGGTGCAAGGTGGCTTGCGTCCTGATTTGACGATTTTGTTGGATGTGCCGTTGGAGGTGGCTTTGGGGCGGATTGAGGGGACGCGTGAGAAAGACCGTTTTGAGCAGGAAGGTAGTGGTTTTTTTACGCGTGTTCGTGATGGTTATTTGCGCCGTGCGGCGGCAGCACCCGAGCGTTATGCGGTGGTGGACAGCAGCCGTGATAAGGATGCAACGCGAGCGCAAATTGAGCAGGCGTTGCAGCGGTTATTTGGTTAATTATCTTTTGAATAACAGTTATCTGATTCCCTCTCCCTGTGGGAGAGGGTTAGGGAGAGGGAACTGTGGATGGTTTGCCCTCTCCCCAGCCCTCTCCCACAGGGAGAGGGAGCTAGGTTGATGATGTGTTGAAGTGTCATCGTTCGGCTGCCACGCCCCAAAAGCGTGGGTGCGGCGGCAAGACGCCGCGTTCTGGCACATTTCAGGCTGCTGGTGGGGGTGGCGGTTCTTGTAGAAAGCGTTTTTCAAATTCGTCTAGGGTAATGTCCAGTACTTCAAAACTGGATTGCATGAGGGCGGCGAGTGCGAATTTGATAGGGCTGTCTATGGTGGATGGCATATAGACAAATTTGCTGACTAAATCGCGTAAGGTAATGTGTTCAAGCGATTTTTTGAGTAGCCAGCCGTGTTTGTGTGAGCCGATGTAGCCCATGTCTTCTAGGCGTTCGAGTAGGTCGCCTAATTCGTCGTAGCCCATATTGACGTGCTGCCTGAAGTTTTGTACGCGTAAGGCGCGTCCGTCGGCTTGGGCGCGGCGTAGCATGAGGAGGATTTGGACAACGTCGTTAAAGAGGGCTTGTTGTCCTTTGGGGCGCAAGTAGGCTGCGCCTTGCCAGTAGGACAAGCTGGCAGTCAAGACTGCTCCAAATAGGATAATCGTCCACAGTAAATGCAACCAAATCAGAAAAACGGGAATGGCGGAAAATGCACCGTAAATCAGTTGGTAGCTGTTGAAACTTTGAATGTAGCTGTCAAAGCCGATTTTGGCGCATTTGAGTAAGACGGTGGTCAGTAATGCACCGCATAAGGCGTGTTGTACTGGGACAAAGCGGTTGGGAACCACGCGATATAAGACGTATAGCACTAAAACGTCAAATACAAACCACGCCAGCATTTTCAGGCTGCCTGAAAATTCGGTCGTTTGACTGATTGCCGATACACCTAAACTGAGCAAAATGGGCATAAAAGTCAGCAATGCCCAATACACGGGAAATTGTAACCACGCTGAACGTGGTCGGCGTACGCGCCAAATGCGGTTAAAGGTTTGGTCAATGGTTTGAATCAGCAGCAATGAGGTAATCAGCATCATGACAATGCCGACGGCGGTTAATTTGCTGGCTTGTTTATTAAATTCATTCAGATAATCCCATACTGCGACCGCACCGCTGGGGACAATGATGGTGTTTACAAATTCCATAAATTGGAGGGTAACATCGCCAAAAATGGGAAATGCCGATACCAACACCAACACAATCGTCAAAACAGGAACGAGTGCCAACAACGTGGTAAACGTCAGGCTGCCTGAAACTTGCCACAAGCGAATTTCCATGCACCGCCGCCACAAAAATTGCAAAAATGCCCAATACGGTTTCAAGCCAAACCAATTCAAATGTTTAAATTGAAAAATCATCAATAGGTGGCGCATACAATAATTTATCCACACGTTCACGCGTCAAATCAGCGTTGAAATATTCAAAAAAATCATAACTATAATGGCTTAATAAAACATCTTGGCGCAACAAAATCTGCACATCATCAGGCGCAAACAGCCACGACACATCGCGCAACACCAAATCATCGTCCACCACCACAGACGTATCCACCAAACCCACACCCAAACCCAAACGCACATACGTTTGCAACACATTCACATCATTCGCTGCCAACGCCACCCGACATTCCTTCACATCAGAACGCGCCAAAATCCGCCCCAACGGTGCATCAACATGCAACATATAATCATAAGTCAATAACGGCTGCGCCATAATATCCGCTAACGACAAATCCGAAGATTGCGCCAACTCATGCCCAGCAGGTAACAACAACGCATATCCCCAACGCTCACACAACAAACGGCGTAACTCATTGTCCCCCATCGGTGCCTGACTACTGATTGCCCAATCCACCTCACCGCGCAACACCATTGCCGCCAACTCATCGGGTGCGGCTTGTTTCACATTCAACTGCACATCGCCGTGTTGCTGCAAAAACCGCGCCACCACGTCAGGCAGCCTGAAACGCGCCAAAGTAGGCGTGGTGGCAATCGTCAAACTGCCCTGACTGCTTTGCGAAAACGCCTGACCAATCTGCTTAATCTGCTGCGTATCGCGCAAAATCCGCTCCGCAATTTCCAAAACCGACTTCCCCGCAGGCGTTACCGACACAATCCGCTTGCCGCTGCGAATAAAAATCTGCACCCCCAGCTCATCTTCCAACAAACGAATCTGCTTAGACACCCCTGGTTGAGACGTAAACAAACGCTCCGCCGCCTCCGACACATTCAAATTACAGCGAAACGTTTCCACCGCATAGCGCAACTGTTGCAACTTCATCTCACAAACACCCTCAAACCAACAAATACACAAATGTAACACATCACGCATTCCCCTCAAAGCGTCTTGATGATAACCAGAACGCGGCGTCTTGCCGCCGCACCCACGCTTTAGGTGGCTGGCACGAAACAGTGCGTTCTTCGTAGCCAAAAAAACAACCTCCAGCCCCTACAGGCAGCCTGAAAACCAAAAAAACATCACAATGTAACATTTACGCAACAAAATAAAAAACAAAACATCATTAAAATGAACAAAATACTTACCCAATAACAAAAACTTAAGCTAAAATCCCACCTACCAAGCGATGGCAGAAAAATATCCCCCATCTATTGACAGAAATAGCTTAACTTATTTATAGTGAACGCCGAAAGTTAGGTGTTCACATACCCTAAAATCTCGTAACGCGGCAGAGGCATTTGCAGACTGCCAATCATTTTTCTAATGAGGGAATAACAATGACTAAACAGATTAAATTGAGCGCACTGGCAGTGGCACTGTTGGCATCTACAGGTGCAATGGCAGCAGGCGTACAAGGCTACACAACTAGCGAACAAACAGGTTCAGTAGTACGCAACAGCTACGGCGAATGCTGGGAAAATACCTACCTGAACAAAGACGCTAATGGCTTACAAGAATGTGGCGCAAAAGCACCAGAACCAGAATACGTAACCGAATACGTAACCGAGCGTACTGAAGACGTGAAAGCATTGCAATCTAACTTCTTGTTTGGCTTTGATAAAGACAAATTGCGCCCAGAGGCTACTGTTGAGTTGAACAACATTGCACGTCAATTGCAAGGTGCAGAAGTGGAAAGCGTACGCGTAGAAGGTCATACCGACTTTATGGGTAAAGACGCTTACAACCAAGCCTTGTCAGAGCGTCGTGCAAACGTTGTAGCGAACTACTTGGCAAATGCTGGTGTACCTGCTAGCAAAATCTCTGCTGTAGGCTACGGTGAATCTCAAGCACGCATGACTGCATCTTGCCAAGCACAAGTTGCAGCAATGGGCAAAAAAGTATCAGCAGCGAAAAAACGTGCAGCTCTGATTGCATGTATCGAGCCTGACCGCCGTGTAGATATCCGCATCACTTCAAAAGTGGTTCTCGAAGTGAAAAAACCAGTAACTCGCGTGATTCAAAAATAATTTGAATTAACAAACAGTATTTAAAAGCAAGCCGAATATCCAATTTATATTGGGTATTCGGCTTTTCTTTATATAAAATTATAGATAATTCACTTTTAAATTGCTACAAGGCGGTGAGTCGCAGATAGTACAAGTAGTACAGCAAGGCGAGTCAACGCTGTAGCATTTTAAAAGTGAGTTAGCTATATCATCAATTCAATTAACGATATTTTTCGGTAAACAAATCTCCACCAATAAACCGCGCTCGAATTGCACACTGTCTTTCAACACAATCTCACCGCCATAACGCCGTGCAATCGTTTGGGCAATCGCCAAACCCAAGCCCGTCCCTTCTTCGTCCGTTCCCAAAACGCGATAAAAGGGATCAAACACACGCTCACGTTCGGTTGTGGGAATGCCCATGCCATTGTCTTCTACGCTTAAGATGATGTGTTGCTCGTGTTCGTGTACGGCTAAATCAATTTGGCTGTCATTTGGGGCGTAGCGAATGGCATTATCCACAATGGTTTTAATTAGGGTGTAGGCATCTAATTCATTGATATGCAAGATAGCATCTTGCTCGGTGGTTACGCCCAAATCTTGTTGTTTTTGCTCGGCTAGGGGCAACACGTCTTGAATAATCTGGCGAAACAGGGTTTGAACGCTGACTTCGCTACACGGGCGTTGGGCTTCGGGGGCTTGGGCGCGGGCGTGTTGCAGTAATTGTTCTAATAAATAGCGATTACGGCGAATACCTGCTTGCAGTTGTTGAACGGATGATTGATGTTCGGGTGCAAGCGGTAAATGGTTCAGGCGTTCGGCTTGCACGGATAAGGCGGTCATGGGGGTACGCAATTCGTGGGCGGCATCGGCAATAAAGCGTTGTTGCTGTTGTATGGCGCGGTCGGTACGGGTCAGCAGTTGATTGATGGCGTGAACGAAACCTTGTATTTCTTTGGGTAAATTTTCGGTGTTTAATGGGGTTAAATCGGTGTCTTGGCGTTGTTGTAGGCTATTGGATAGGGTACGAACGGAACGAAAGGCACGGCGGACAATCCACATGGTGATGATGGCGATAAATGGTATTAACAATAATGGAGGCAAAACACCACTCCATGCAGCGCGAGCGGCTAATTCTTGCCGATATTCATTGTCTTGCCACACGGTAATGCGTCCTGCTTCCGTATCGCGGATATACATGCGGTAATCTTCGTCATCGTATTTGACGTTGTGAAAACCTGCGGATAAGTATTCAGTAGAAATCGCATTTGGATGCGGTGTGGCAGGCGTGTCCACATTAATTTGGGCATCGCTGTCAATATCGCTTACGGTGGCAAGGGGAGCGGTGGGATTGATGTAAGTAGCGGTTTGTTTGAGTAAGCCGTCTTGGAATTCGTGGGTTTCGTGGTAGGTTTCGTAAAACGAGATGCCACCTGCGATTAAGGCAAACAGCAAAAACACCAGCGAAAATGCGCTAATTAACCGCGCTTGTATGGATAATTTAAATCGCTTTAACATGATGATTGGCTTTCAGATAGATGGGTTAGGATTAACCTAACCCTAACCCATTTCTTTAACTGCGACAAGATTGGAAAATATCGTTTTCAGCACGATACAAACTGGTTTGCACGTCCATTAAACCCAATAACGATGGGAAGAAATGGTCATGAGAAAAGGCTTGGCTTTGCGCTTTTTGTTTCAGGCAGCCTGAATTCACATTTTTCGCGGTGTAAAACGCATCATTTGCCCAAAAAATCATCGGTACACGCGTTTGTTCTTCGGGGGCAACGGCATACGGTGCGCCATGCAAAAACATACCTTTTTCGCCCAAACTTTCGCCGTGGTCAGAAAAATACCACAACGCCACACGACTATTGGTTTGTTCTTTTAAAATGGCAATGGTTTTGGCTAACATATCATCAATGCCCACCACTGTATTATTATACGTATTGACCAATTCTTCACGTCCACAATCTTGAATTTGATTGGTGTCGCAAGTCGGTTTAAATGTCGCCAATTCAGGTGGATAACGCTCAAAATAAGCAGGGCCATGACTGCCATTGGTATGCAGTACCAATACTGCATCGCCTGTTAATTTCGCCAATTCTTCTTTAAAGCTGGACAGCATACTGCGGTCATAACACAAATTACCATGACACAAAGATGGATTGACCAATTTAAACGTATCACTAGATGACACACGGTCGCATAAACCTTTACAACCACTGTCATTTTCCTGCCATGAAACGTGATAACCCACGCGTTTTAAAATATCCAATACATTTTCTTGATGTTTTGCCACACCCGCTTTGTATTCCGTTCTGTTCATCGGTGAAAATACGCAAGGCAGAGAAATTGCCGTTGCCGTACCACACGAAGACACATCAGGAAAATTAATCACATCGGTCATTTTGGCAAGTTGGGGAGTGGTTGGTGGTGCATTGGGGTTCAATCCCCAATTTTGTGCGCGAGTGGTTTCGCCCACCACCACAACCATAATGGTTTTTTGTTTACCATCGGGCGCAACGGTACGTTTGGCATCCAAGCCAATTTGTTCAAACGGACGGCGTGCATCGTAAGCCTTATAGCTGGCGCGAGCCGAAGCCGCGATAAAATTAATAGGGGTCATTTTGTGAGGCAAACCGCGATTATTACGGAAAAAGCTGGCGTAATTTTGATACGACACCGTCGCCAAACCACCCACATACACAATCGTCATCGCAATCGCCAATAATCGCCACAAAATGCCTTTGTACCAAGTGGCTTTCGGTGCAATGCGAATACATTTCCAGTAAAAAATCGCTGGCAAAATCCCCATTAATACAATCCACCCAATAAATTTAATATTGATATAAGCGCGCGCTTCATTGGCATCGGTTTGGACAATATTGTTAATTTGGTCGGCATCAAAAAAGATGCCTTGCGTCATGACCGCATACGATACGCCTGCGCCCAATATCAATAATAATGGCATGAAAAAGCGATGAATTTTTGGCAAAAAGAAAATTTGCAATAGCAAAAATATTGCCGAAAAGACCAGCGTGGGCATGGTTAAAAGCAAAATGCGATTGCTGGGATTGCTCCAAGGTGCGAGTTGCCAAATGGGTTGCCAAATGCCCAAATTAAACACAATCAAACAATATAGGCAAAATATCAGCAAAACTTTGTTGGCGGATAGGGTAAAAGTGGGGAGCGATTTCACAATGTGCGTCCAGATGATTTTAGAAAAATAGAATGGGCGCAGTTTATTTGAAACCTTTGCAAAACACCCAATCTCAACTGTAGCCGAAATTTTCCAAAAAATTTCGGCTAATTTTTCAAATTTAGGCAAATATCAACGATAATAGCCAGCAAATGCCCATATTTTGGGGCATTTACCGCCCTTTCAG
>JBHARQ010000048.1:0-6160 GCA_041831015.1 Simonsiella sp.
CAAAATATGGGCATTTGCTGGCTATTATCGTTGATATTTGCCTAAATTTGAAAAATTAGCCGAAATTTTTTGGAAAATTTCGGCTACAGTTGAGATTGGGTGTTTTGCAAAGGTTTCAACTTGTGAAACTATATTTACCCTATTATTCATCCCTAACCAATCCGCTCAATTTAATTTGGGATTGGATAGGATTTTTATCCATTCGGTTGGAGTGAGTGGGGTGGTCATAAAATTTCCTTATGTTTGCACTAGTTGTAGGGCAGACCTGCCAAGTTTTTATCTTGTTGTAGGGGCGGATTTCATATCTGCCCCTACGAAACGGAGCATTTGGAAAGGTTGCCTGAAACGCCCGACCACTACTACGAAGAACGCATCATTCCGTGCCATACACCTAAAAGCGTGGGTGCGGCGGCAAGACGCCGCGTTCTGGCAAAGATGCAGGTAACCTTCATTTTTGCCAAAAATCGTAAAAATTAAACCATTGCAATGGCACGTCTGCTGCGTGATGGGCGAGTTCATCAGCGTAGCGTTGGGCGAATTGGGCGAGTTGTTGGTCGCGTTCGTGGCGTTTCCATTGCGGGGCATCGGCAAAGCGGCGCAGAATGAGGTGGTATTTGCCGTGTTTTTTTAATACAAATAGGGTGTTGGTTTTGGCTTTGAGCAGATGTGCCATCAGCCACGCGCCTTGTGGTAGGTGGGCGGTGTCGCCCAGAAATTGGACGGCAACGGTTTTTTCGCCACGAATGGGAATGCGGTCGGCGGCAATCGCCAGCCATTCGCCTGCGTCCAAGCGGTTGGCAAGTTCGAGCATTTTGGCTGCGTCTAGTTGGCTGACTTGGATGAGATTAATATCGCTTGCGCCTGCGTTTTTAAGGGCTTGATTGAAGGCTTGGGCGTGCTGGCTGTGTACCAAGACATTCATTTTAAAGCCAATATGGTGGGAAACGAGTGCGCGACAGATTTCTACATTACCTAAATGGGAGCAGATGAAAATTTGCCCACGCGCGGTGTGGTCGCGGATGTCGGCATAGAGGTTGTCGCGGTCGTCTAATATTAAATCGGCGTAGCTGATTTTGCGTTGCCAAACGGCGAAACGGTCGGTAATGGCATCGCCGAAAGTGGCAAATTGTCGATAGACGGGAGAGGTTTCAGGCAGCCTGCAATGGGGAAATTGGCGTTTGAGCCGTGTTTGGTATTGGTGAATGTGGCGGCGTTGGGCGGCTGAAGTGGCGTAAAAGTAGGCGCACACCATGGCGGTACACATTCGCATCACGGCAACAGGGAGATAGCGCACCATGATTGCCGTGAGTTTGAGAAAGAGGGCGTGTCCACGCTCGTGTTGATTTGCCCAATGTTCGGCACGATTCATTTTTTGAGCCCCAATCGTTTGGCAAGCATTTGGAAAAAGAGTCGGGCGTGCATTTTGCTAATAAATACATTATCTTGCCATGCACGAAAATGAGACACGCCGCCGCTTTGATAGCGTACTGGGGTGTCAATCCAAATGAGCGGAACGCCGCGCCAATACAGGTGGATGAGGATTTCATTGTCAAAATCCATGCGGTTGCCAATGGTTTCGTATTGGATAATTTGGTTGGTGATTTCAATCGGATAAATTCGGAAACCACACATGCCATCTTTGATATGCAATGACCATGTGTGAATGATGTTCCAGAAATCGGTAATTTTACGACCATAGAGGCGTGATTTGGGCGCGTCTTCGCCATAAATGGGGCGTCCGCAAATGGCGGCTTGGGGTTGCTGTTGTGCGGCTGTGATGAGCTTGGGAATGTCGGCAAATTGATGTTGTGCGTCTGCGTCAATTTGCAAGGCGTGGCTGTAGCCTTGTGCGGCGGCTTGTTGGAAACCGTATTTCATCGCTGCGCCTTTGCCGCCATTTTCAGGCAGCCTGAACAGTTGAACGTCGGCACAAATGGTTTCTAATTCCGCCGCGTATTCATCGCCCGAGCCGTCATCAACCACCATAATGGGCAGTTGATATTCGCGTAATGCGGTTAATACGGTGGGCAAGGTCGCCAAATGACGATAATGGGGAATAATAGCGATGATATTCATATTTCAAACCTTTAAAATGAATTTGCGGTACAAGAACTCGCCGCCACCCAGCAATCCCATCAAAATATAAGCAATGATGCCCGTGTACACCGCCCACGCATTATGCCAATTTAACCATGCTAATATCGCCGCCGTACCGCCATTCAGCACAAAAAATACACACCAAATTTGCGTCACTCGGCGCGTATAAATCACGCCTTCGGGTGGTAAATCAGGTGTTTGTAAACGCGCCAAACGTTCTACCAAACTTTGTTTCGCAAATAAACTGCCACCAAAAATCAGCAACATCAACGCATTTACCAATACAGGATACCAATACATACTTTCAGGCAGCCTGAAAATTAACACCAGCACAAAAAACATCGCCACACACGCCGACACCATACGTTGCGCCGTGTCGCGTTGTGTGGCGGCGCGAATTGCCCACAACGCCGCCATCGCCGCCGCCAACCAGCCAAACCAACCCTGCTCGCGCCCAAAATACCACAACAACGGATACGCCACACTCGCCAACCCCAGCATCACGCTCCAAATGATTTTCATGCGTCTGCCTGTTGATTTTGCTCGGCTTTTTTCAATACGGCATTGACCACATCATCAATCGTTCGCACAGCACGGAAATCTTCCGCTTGCAATTTATGCCCTGTTTGACGTTTGATATGGTCAATTAAATCAATGGCATCAATGCTGTCAATTTCCAAATCTTCATACAAATTGGTGCTGCCTGAAACTTGGCTGACATCAATTTCAAATAAATTTTCCAGCGCATCTAATAAAATTTGGCGAATTTCGTTTGCAGTCATGGCATTATCCTTTCATTTTGCTAACAAATTGTGCTAATGTGGCAACGTTGCTGAAACTGTCGCGTAATTCTTGATTTTCCTTATCTAATTGAAAACCAAAATGTTTTTGCACTGCCAAGCCGAGTTCCAACGCGTCCACGCTGTCTAAACCCAAACCGTCTTCGCCAAACAACGGCGCGTTTTCGTCAATATCGGCAGCCGTTATGTCTTCTAAACCGAGACTGTTAATAATCAGTTCTTTGATTTCATTAATTAAATCGTTCATTTTAATGCTTTCTTGTTTATGGGTTTTGAGAAATTAAATGGTTGTACTGGTTTTGGATTGCTCATTAAAATAATGTTGCAAATGGTCGTTTAATCGCCGCGCGGCAATCGGTAATGGCTTTTCGGATAACCATGTTTGTGGGTCAATGTCTTCGCCAACAATAAAATGATATACAGGTTTTTCACGCGGAATGTCGTACCATTTTTGCCCTTTTTTGTAATTCGGTGGCGACATTTTGACCGTAATCGGCGTCATTACACTGGCACTACGCAAACCAAGCGACACCGCACCGCGATGAAATTTCACTTCGCCGTCCCAACCTGTGCGTGTGCCTTCGGGAAAAATCAGCAGACTTTGTGTTTGCAAAATATGGCTGATGGCATCTACAAAATCCAAATCTTCTTGATTGGGAATGTAGCCACAGGCGCGAATTTGGCTGTTCATGGCGGGATTGTGCAACAAATCGGTTTTGACCACGCAATTTGCCGTAGGAACGCGGCTGAGAATAAACACAACATCAAGCAAAGAGGGATGATTGGCTAAAATCAGTTGTCCGCGTCTGCCCAATCGTTCAAAGCCGTGAAAATGGGCTTCTACAATTTTCATGGCAATCAAATAGTGGGTAAACCAAAGCCATGATTTAGCAACCAATTTTCGGGCTTGTAATTGATGTTTCAGGCTGCCTGAAACGTTGGGGCGCAAATAGGGGATTAATAATAATTTAAATAATACACCACACACGCCAAAAATGACAAAACCCAGTGCCGTAGCCAATAATCGCCACCATTGATTTAAGGTGTAATGTGCCATTGCCATGCGCCTGTTTGATAAGAATGGGGCTGTTGAGATGGGGCAAGTGTCATGTGTTTTGCCCAATCCAATGCGCTCCAATAGGGTTGTGTATGGGAAAGGGGCGATGTGGTGTGGGTTAATTGACAGGTTTCGCCGCATTGTAATAAAGCGGCAACGGCGTAGGGAAACGGAGCGCGGTGGGCTGCAACAGCATCGTGATGATGCAACGGTTCATCGGCTGCAATGACCAAAACGCGTTCCACACCTTCATTTAATAAGGCAACGGCTTCTGTGATGGCAATTTCCCAGCCATTTTGTTGGGCGGCGAGTGCGGTGTGTTCGCTGGTGTCGCCGCGTAAAATAGACCATTGCCCAATTAATGCGTTGTGTACGGATAATCCAAATGAAGTGGGCGATACATCGCCATCACGCAACAGCGTTTGCCATAATTCAAAACTGCGATTTAATTCACCATCATGTGATACAAATACGGTTGGGCAATGCTGTTCGCCCACCACCTCATACGCCGCTTGAAACATCAATCGCGCCGCCAAACTCAAACGACGACGTTGTAAAGCAGGTAAAAATGATAATTCGGGTTTTTGTTCGGGCAGCGTGTCGGGTAATAAGGTGTCTTGCGCCCATTGTTGCCAATGTTCGGGCGTGACCAAGCGTGTGGACACTGCGCACCAGCTTACTAAATCAAATTTCATTATCAAAATTGTAAGTATCCAATTAAAGTAGGGCAATTATAACAGGGCTTTCAGGCTGCCTGAAAATGAAAATAAAGCTGCGGTGTCATGTTTGCCCATTTGCCTAATCCACAAAATTGCACCTGTGCTTGACCACGCCACACCGCCGCCAATGCAAATGCTCCCAACCGCCACACACTGCCCGACCAACCCATTTGCCCATGCGTATGCAATCGCCACACATCACCGCAGCGCATTAAACCTACTTGCCGCAAATCCGCCCATTCACCTTGACTGGCTTTAATCAAACTTTCTTTCAATGTCCAAAGGGCGTAATATTTTGCTAAATCAGAATGTGGTGCCAGCCATACGTTTTCAGCGTCCGACAAAATCCAATCGTGCCATGTTGCCATATTTCGCGGGGTGATGTGCTGTAAATCCACGCCCATTTTCAGGCTGCCTGAATCCGACACCAGCCAAGCCACATGATTTTGACTGTGGCTCAATACCCCCCATTCACATGGCGCGATGGCTTTAACAGAACGGCTGACTTGCCATTGCTGCTGTTGTGCTAATTGGGGGCGATGGTATAGGCGGCGTTGGTCGTTGAGCGATAATCGCGTTACCACATCGGGCAACACAAAATCAGGCGCGGCATAATACAGCGTATAAGTTTGCATTTTATCAATAAAAACAGTTAGAATATTAGGGGCTAATGACATTTCATTTTGCACTTGCTTTTGCACCAAAAATCGTCCACTTCCGTGTCTAAAATGCTCATCAGGTGTTCAACCTGATTCGCATTTTTTCCTTGAATTGGTCGTTTTTGCTGACAAAATCAAGGTACAAAACGAAATGTCATCAGTCCCTACTGTATTCTAACAAATACACCCTGATTAACAAAAAATAGGAATTAACCATGAAAGTTCACTACCTTCTCCCATTGGTGGCAGCCTTGGCATTAAGTGCTTGCCAAAGTACAGGCAATAGCGGTTCTTCAAGCAGCAGCGCATCTGCCGAACCCAGCAAAGGTATTTGTAAACAAGTACGCGGCGATACTGGCGGTGGTGGTCGTAACGTATTGTATTTGTGCAATGGCAATGCGGTATTAAATTCAGCTGAAGCCCGTTCTGCCTTGAGCGGTGGCGCACAAATCAGCTTTGCAGGTGGTGGCAGCGTGATTAAATCCGATTTGATTACCCGCCAAGCAGCCAACCGTGTGGGCAATTCAGATGAAGCGACTTGCGAACGCGCCTTTATTAACGCTGCGAAAAAATTCCAAAGCACCGCCGCATCATTGGGCGGCAACCGCGTAACCAACTTCCACAGCTACTATGACCGCAAAGTTAGCAGTGGCGGACAATACTACTGTGAAGTGGGTACATTCCACGGTCGCGTGGTAATGCGCGGTAACGTTGCACGATAATTCCCCCGTTTTATATCAAACAAGCTGCCTGAAAATCACGTCCACGATTTTCAGGCAGCTTTTTGATTCAACATCATCTTTGAATCACGGAACGCGGCGTCTTGCC
>JBHARQ010000049.1:0-18265 GCA_041831015.1 Simonsiella sp.
TAGGTTTTAATAAATACAGTGAACCTAAATATCGTGTAGCTGCTGAACAAATCAGTTATTACGCAGCATTAAATGGCGTGGTGACTGACCAGCGAGAGAAAGGTGGGATTGATTTTTCAAAAATTAAAGCAGGTATGTTGATTGGGCAACATAAGCACAGTAATAAGTATCAAGGTTATGGCGAAGTAAATGTAAAGGGGTACGGGAAAACGCGATACAACCATGTAGCAAAAGTTGTTCGTGGTAAAGATGGAAAGTTGTATGTATCTGAATCGCAAGGCGGTAGTAAAACAAATCAAGGAGTTACTTTAACACCTTTGAAAAAATGGTTCGGCTGGAGACAGAAACGCGGCGACAATTTGACTGTCGTCAATCCATTTGGTAGTGATATTGGATTATTGAATGGTGAGATTGGCGCGGTTGCTAAAAATGAAGTTTCAAAAGTCTATACTGGTGCTGTTGATTGGACGAGTAAGAGCATGGAAAAAGTTGGTAAATACGCTGCCAGTAAACTGAATTTGCATAATCAAAAAATTGTTGCTGAAGAAGCACAAAAAGCAGGGGTTGATCCAGCAATTGCTTTAGCAATGGCGCATATTGAGACGGGTGGGAAATTTAATGCTGATGCATGGAACAAATGGGGGTATGCTGGATTATTCCAATTTTCACGCGATAATCGACAAGGGGCGTTAGGTCAGAAATACGGCTTAAATGAAAGCAATAAATTTGACGCAAGAGCGAACAGTCGTGCAGGCATGATTATGTTGAATGAAAACCGTGCTGCATTTATAAAAAAATTTGGTCGAGAACCAAGTGCTGGTGAGTTGTATTTAATGCATCAGCGTGGTCAGTCTGGTGCATTTGCTTTATTAGAGAACCGTGATAAAAATGTACTTGCTGTAAAACACACAAGTGTGAAAAATGTTACCAGAAACGGCGGCAATGTGAATATGACGGCTGGGCAATTCGCTGATATGTGGATTAAAAAAGGTAACGCGATGGCGGCTACTTACGGCGGTGTAAAGCCTGTCAATATGAGTAGTTCAAAAGTAGCTCCTAGTGCTACTTCTGCAAAACCAAAGATAACCACCCCTTTGCCAGCTACCGTCCATGCGGCAAATACAGCAAAATCAGTAGGGAATATGATTGGTTCAGCACTATCAGCGAGTTCAATGGCGCATAAGCCTGTTTCGCGTACAGTTTCAAACAAACAAATTGCACACATGGCAAGCGGAGGTATTATGGATAATCAAAATTAATAGTGTAGTTTCAATTAAATAAAAACAGGAACATCATATTTATCTAAAAGAAACGCATGGGAGAATAAGCACGTTTAATTTGCGAACGTGCTTTTTTTATTTTTTGGAGATTTAAATATGGCTGATTTGAGCTATCCACAACACGACAAAACCCAACAATGGGTACAAAGTATTCAAGAACAATCAAAAACAGTAGCCACTTTTGATGATTCGTCAGATGTTTGGCGAAGTGCGCCTGATAATGTATTAGCTGTTGCAGATGCGATTGGGACTAAAGAACAATCTGGTCGTTCTATGGTTGTTGCTGCTTTGCAATCAGGTATTGCTTGTTACGAAAAACAACACGGCTGCAAACCGAGCGGTGCTGTTTTGGATAGTGCCATCCGCGTAACGTTAAATAGCGTTTCATCAAGTTATGCGGCAAGTGCGACTGATAATCGCGTTGTATTTGATAACTTGGTAACTGGTATGCAATCTAACTCGCCAATGGTGGCTAACCGTGCTGCAATTGTCTTAAATAACGCTATCGGCTTGGCAATCCCATTCGCTGGATATGTTCCTATGGGTGAAGGGATGAAAGGTCAAGTGATTGTCGCTGGACACGCCGCAGGTAATACCGTTGGCGATTACGTTAAAAATGACAGCTTGGATGGTTTATCTGCTGGTCGTAATTTCATGTCTGCTGAACGTGTTGTATTGGCTGAAAGTACAGACCAAACCAATTTCACATTCAAAATCAAACACGCTAAAGATGATGCGGAAGGCTCTCCTACAATGCCAAGCCACACTGAAGTGTTGATTAATGGCATCCCGTATTCTGCCGCAGCAATTAATACAGATGTTCGCGCATCAACAGTACGTTTGGCTGGTAGTGCTGTACTAGAAGATGGTAAAGAATACAATTTTGTAGGCAGCTTGGCTGTTGAAAAGGGTAATGGAAACTTGACATTTACGCCACCTTTGCCAGCTGGTGCTCAAGTTCATGTTGTTGGCATGCTAAATTATGAACATGAATCAATGGCAAATAAACGCCCTCGTTTTTTATCGACTGCCCAGCCTTACGAATTTCGCGCTGGCTTTGTAAGCGGCTTGTATCAAGTTTCTCAAGAAGCATCTGCCCAATTTAAAGCAGAAACACGCCTAGACCCTGCTAGTGAAGCAATGTTCTCAATGCAGATGCAAGATAAAATTGAGCAGCATTTCAATGGGTTAAAATCAAATTATCGCGTAGCGCAAAGCTACAAATATTCTGCAAATTTGAATGGCACAACTCGCTTGAATGATCGCAGTATGGCGGCATTATGGAGCGATGTTTTGTTCAAATTGAAAGAAGCTGATATGGCTATGGTGGCGCGAACTGGCGCATTTGGCATTAAATATTTGTATGTTGGCGCGAAAGGTGCAGCTCATATTAGTAGCCTCCCTAATGAAATTTTTGAGCCATCATTATCACCCGTGGTTGCTGGTATTTATCGTGTAGGTCGATTATTTGGTCAATATGAAGTTTACCACGCGCCAAATATTGTCAATGAAACATCAGATAGCATTGAAATTTTGGCAATTGGTGCATCTGAACAAACTGGCATGAATACTTATATTGTTGGTGATGTGTTGCCGCCCGTATTTAAAAATTTAGGGCTGACTGAAAGCTTGTTGGAAGGCGCGGCGTATTTCTCGTGTGGGGCATCACGCATTAATCCGTACCATAAAGCTGCTAAAGGCTCTGCATTAATTGCGGTCACTGGTTTGGTGTTGTAATAAATTAATTAAATTAAAGGGCGGCTTTTTAGGCTGCCTGAAATTAAATTTTGATTTTTTAAAAAAGGTTTAAAGTATGGCACGAACTAAAAAAACGACCTCCCCTACGACTTTATACGGGGACTTGGTAACGCCTGAAAATATGGCTGCATTGGCTGGTGTTGGTGTTGATGATTTTCCAATTAATTTACCGTTTCATAACCGAACATCGTCAGCAATGGCATTCCCTGAATTAGGTATTGACTTACCTGCTTACGCTGAAAATGTTGATGTATTGATTTTGGAAAAAGGCGGTGTTTCATTGTTTTGTATGAATTACGGCTATTTGTCTAAATTATTTGGTTGGAATGATAAAGTCGGCGTGTTTATTGGGGCTATTCCAACTGACTCAACTGACTCGACTAGCGGTGAAGTTGATTCATCTAATGGTGATTCTAGCTCTTCAAATCCTGATTCTGGAAGCGGTGTGATGATTAGCGAAGATGGACGCCGTTATACGATTGATGTTGAAGGTAATATTATTTATTTAGATTAATAAAAATAATTAGGATTGGCTATGGCTCAAACAGTTTTTAAGCGTGAATTAATCGGACAACAATCTGGGGTTCAGGTTAATTTGCCAATTGACCGTGTAGAACGAATGCTTCCTGATACTGGTATGCAGACATTCGCTACGGTTGGACGTTTTGCACGCGGTCGAATTGACAAGCCGTTCCTTGTGTCGGCAAATCAGTTTTATCGATACTTGGGCTTCCCATCTTCCGTGCGTTCAAATTCTTTGAATTCTACCGCAATCCAAGTTTTTGATGCGCTACAAAATGGCGCAGCAGCAGTAGTGGCATCTCGTGTAGCCCCAGCTACAGCTACTAATAAATTTTGGCTGGTCAACGCGTGGGGGGTTGGGAATCCAAGTAATTTAGTTACTAGCGTCCCATCATCAGCGCAGGAGTGGTATGTCGCTATTCGAATTGCGGATTGCATCACAGACGGTGTATATGCCACCGTAGGAGTTGGTGAAACCGATGAGGAAGTGGCTATTAAAATACAAGAACGCAGCCTAAATTCAAAAGGTGAAGATACGGCTGGCGGTGAAATTTTGTACGAATTTTCAGGCAGCCTAAAATCTAATGCTAAAGATGAAATGGGCAATAGTAAATATATTGTAGATGTGGCACATCGCTTATATGGTGATTGGGTTGAAGTCGTTACTAATACAACGCCAATCAACCAACGTGTTCAAAATGATGCGTTATTTAAAACAAACAGCGTGAGCGGTGTTTTAATGCTTTATTCTGAAAACGGACAACAGCCTGCCACTACTGATTACATTCGTGCTGCTGAAGCGTTAGGCAAAACGCGGATTCCATATCGTTATATTTTGAGTGAAAGTAATAATATCGCATTGGTCAATGCTTTGTTAAATGTAAGTCAAAAATATAATCGAATTATGGCTCAAGAAATTTCAGGCAGCTTAAGCCCTGATGCCGCCATTCGATGGAAAGATACATTCCAGTATGACGCGCAAGGTGGTATGTATGGATTGTGGATATGGTCTCCAATTAAGCGACAAGACCCGACTGGAATTTCAGGTGTATATCAATTCCCTACTGTTGGTCAGAAAATTGGTAAGGCGTGTAAACGCAATGCACAAGTTAATGCGTTTGGTTTGCCGCCTTTGAACCAGCCAATCGCTGGAAAAGATTTTTATTTGACTGGTACACGTTTCGAATCAACCTATGAGCCTGATGATGTTGAATTGGCGGCATTAGCGAAGGCGCATATTAATCCTGTACAGTATGTCGAGTATCACGATGGTAGTGGTTTCGTTTGGGATGATAGCTTGAGCGGTTCAAAGAAAAACGGCATTTCACGACTTGAAAGTGTGGTTGAAATTTCGCAATGGGTTCAAGAAACATTTGGTAAATTCGCTAGAAGTTTACTTCAAACCCCAATGACTGAAGCATTGCGAAAAATGGAACGTTTCACTATTGACCAATGCCAAGCAATGGAAGCGAGCGAATGGCTGACACCGTCTCAAAGTTTAGATGGAAGGTCGTACAGTTATGTAATTACCCCATCTTCACGCAGCCCTGAAGATGAAATGCTGGTTACGTTGAACTTGTCAATTGATGGCGTGGTTCGCCGTATTATCATTTCTCAAAATATGTATTCACGCACTTAATGAAATGTACTGCCTGAACTTCAAGTCAGGCAGTACCTAGATTAGATGGAGATTTAATAATGAATCCAATGGAAGATTTTATGCAAAACTTGCGCTTTAAAGCGCATACCAACCAGAATGGTAATCATAATAAACCATCAGCCGTATTTGACGGTTTGGAATATCGCGCCGAAGACGATATGGCAGCAACAGAATTGGCGGTGTTGAAAATTGACGTGGGCGGCTTGGTGGCAGCGTGGACAGAAACCGATGAAGCCGAATTGGACGAAGGTGAAACGCTGGCAGACCGTTTTGATGCCATGATGGTCGGTTTGGTGGACGCCGACAAAAATGGCGAATTGAGCGATGACGAATTGAGCGTTTTGGATATTGCCTACAATGTGGCGTATGACGTTTTGACCAGTCGTGGCGCAAGTCATGATGACGCGATTGCGTTGATTAACGAAGCAGACGAAACCGCCGCCGAAAACATTCACGAATTGCTGATTAACACAGGCGCAGACGGCGAAGAAGCGGAATTGGCTGCCATTAATGCCGCCGCGTTTGAGTTTGACGAAGACAGCGACAGCGCAGTTATGGACGCCACTTACAAACGCGCCGTAGCCATTCGTAACGGCAAAAAAGTGATTGTTCGCAAACGTATTGCAGGTACTGTTCGTCTGACCGCCAAGCAAAAAGCCGCTATTAAAAAGATGCAACGAAAAGCGCATAGTGGCGCGGCGCGTGCCAAACGCTTGAAGTCGTTGAAACGCCGAAAGGCAATGGGTTTGTAATTTCAGGCTGCCTGAAAGGATAAAATTATGACTTGGTTTAATGATGTAGCCAGCGCAATATTGTCGCTTTCAGGCAAGTCTGATGCAGCAACATCTAACTGGGGCAGTATTCATCCTGACTTGATTGCTGAATTCATTCAAGTTGACGTTGAAGGCAATGAAACAGGCGTTGCTTTTAAAGCTTTAATTAAAGATGGTAATGTGGAGCAATCATTTGAATGGGTGTCGCCATTTGAAAATATGACGGCTGAAAATGACAAAATGAGCATTTTAGGCATGGCACAAACAGGCGGCTTGGGGAGTATGGCTCAAATTTTAGGTGTTGCCACCGATGGAGAAGCTACTGGACTGGCAAGCCTAACGGTCGATGCGTTAGAAGCGGTAAATAAAGCAGTTTCAGGACGTAGTAGCATTACTAAAATGAATAGTAGCCAAGTCTATTCAGGACACGCTCCATTGAAAATTGATTTAACACTGGTGTTTCGCGCATGGCAAGACCCGCAAAGTGAAGTAACTGCTCCATTTACTGCGTTACAACGCATGGCTTACCCTGAAGAGATGGCAAAGAGCGTGGCAGATGTTGCCAAAGATAAAGGATTGAGTATCGAATTACTTTTCCCTAGTCTTGCGCCAAAATTGGTCAGATTCACTTATAAAGGGGAAACTTACCCCCCAATGGTCATTGAAAGTATTGGTAAACCACTTGACGCGCCATACAGTCCAATGGGTGATATTTGGATTGAAGTACCTGTATCATTACACAGTTTCCAATCTTTGGATTTTAAAGATATTCAAGCTGCTAAAACAGGTGTATTGGGCAGATACATTAGCGAATCCATTAATCAAACGACTTCTTTATTTGATGATGATTACAGTTATTTATTTTGATTGGAAAAAATATGTTTGGATTTAAAAAAGCTTTTGACTTTTATCAAAAAACAAAAGCATTGGGTGAAAAATCGATTAATTCAGAATATACAATGGTTCTGGATGATGAGCCAGATGTCCAATATCTGATTAAGCAATTCCCTTTGCCTATCGTCTCTCCTGAAGATGTGATTGAAGTGCCGATGGTTGGTGGATTAAAAGGGTTTACGCCGCAAATTTCAAAATTTGACTTTCGTGGCACATTTGTTTTAGCCGAAACCGTTGGTGGACACGCGCGTAATTTACTGGAAAAGACGCAGGCAATGCGAACTGTTTCTGTACGACCGCGTTTCAATGCTGTTATTTATCACGGCACGCCAGATGAATATGTCCAAAAATGGAGAATTATTGATGCTGCTTTATTTGGGTTTGACCCTGTTGATATTGACATGGAAAATCGTGGTCAATTAACAGTATATCAAGGTCAAATCGCATTCATGTATTTTCCTGATGTGGAATAATCATGAAAATTCATGAACTAGCACAAGATTGGCTCAATGGATTAGTTACTGAACTAACCGATATTCATCAAGTAGAAAAATTCATTATTGAAGCCACGAAAGAATATCAAGCATGGGGTTTTTTAAAGGTAGATAATGCTGACTTTGATGAATTGCATGAATGGGTGTTCCGAGCTGCCGCAATTAACCGTGAAACTGATCTAACGCCATCAGAATGGGGAGTGATTAAGCCTTTGGCTGAATTATTCATTGAATTGGAAAATGCGTTGATACAAGAAAGTAGTCGAGTTGCAAGCCATGAACCTTATGGGCGCGGAAGTAGTGAAATCAATCAAGAAATCACTAATTTTCGTAATGAATACTTTCGTAAATGGGCTTTCTCATTTCCTGCTTCAAGTATTTAATTTTAAGAGTATATACAATGGCTTTATATCCTGCTGTCATTAAAGAATATGATGCTAAACGACGGAAAGTCCGCATTGAAATGGTCGGAATGACCGATGGTGATACATTGCTGCCTGAAAGTGATTTGATGTACAGTTTGGGAGATAAATCCAAACATACCGAAATTGAAATTTTAACAGGGGATATGGTGTGGGTTGATTTTTTGGCAAATGACCCACGCTATCCCATTATTGTCGGGTATCGCAGTCCTGAAGTTGGCAATGTGGTCAATTGGCGGAAGTGGCATCACTCTAATATAGAGTTAGCTGTTGATGATGAGTTGGTTTTGAAAGGTAAAAATTTAAAAATTGAATTTGAAACCATTAACACAACGGGGATTACTATCAATAATAGTCAAGTAACCAATAAATCACCTGTGATAAATGAACAGGTCGTTAGTATGAACAACGGAATAAAAAACGATGCAGGTGGTTCTGTATTATGTTCTGGGGGACTTAATATCCAAAATGGCGATGTTGATGTCGATGGTGTTAAATTTAAAGAACATATCCATTCTGGCGTTCGTAGTGGTGGAGATAAGACAGGAACACCTGAATAATCAGTTTAATGATTCAGGCAAAATCAACAGCAAATCTATTTTGAAATAGGTTTGCTGTTTTTGTTTTTTTAATTTGAGAGGCGAAAAATGGGTTTAAAAACCGACATTATCCGCTATAACTTACATGACAGAGGTCGAAAATACGTTGGTCAGCCGCGCCGTTTCAATGTTTCAAAACTCGCCGCTATTGTCAATGGAGCGCGGATTCAGGAGATGGTTAAAAAGCGTGATTTGGTTGGATATTTGGGACATGATATCCGCCGTCAATTTGGGCTTAATCCACCAGAAGCGGCATTAAATGGTGGGAAACTTATACCAATTGAACCCGCTTTTGTTACTACTTACATTAAGATTTTTGATGATGGGACAGTTGAGCATCAAGCCCAATTTCTTGATACCCCACTCGGAATAAAGGCTCAAGAGTGGCATATCGCAGGACTTGGTGGCTTTTCCAGCGTGGTAGCTCCGAATGAAGAAGACCCAAATGATTTTTTTGGTTTTGATTATGTCCGAAGCCCTAATTTTCACGGGAATCGCGGCTATGCTGTAATGGATAGCTTGACTTATGAGCATGAATTGAATCGCTTGACCAGTAAGCAAAAATTCAATGAAATTCAGGCGCGACAAATGGAACGAGACGTAGTAATGGACGCATTATTTCAAGCGATTCAAACCGTTCCAGAGATTGTTAAACAGAATGCACAATTAGTAGCGACAATCGAAAGTTTATCAACTCAATTGGATTGCGTATCGCATGAACGTGATGAGCTTCAGGCTGCCTGCGATGAGTTGCAACCCAATTTTGAACCAGTAGTGCGATTGAGCGTTTCAGAAAATTGGCTAGAAACATCATTATCAGTAATGGACGATATTCGTTCTTGTGAGATTTCTGAAAATAATTCAAGTGAATCAAATGATTTTAATGACTTCTTAAGCTGTATTCGGAGTATGCAATATGGTTAAACAGGCGATTCAGTGGGTATTTTGGCGGTGGTGTCTTGGGCGTGATTTTTTAATCAAAACAGCAGAAATTAAGGTTAAGGTATTTACTGCTATTTTACTATTAATAACATCTATTTTATTTTTGCTTGATCGTTATGGGGTTTTTGACTTGCCTGATTTTCGCCAGTTTTCTGCATTTGATTCTTGGTTTTGGGCATTGTCATTATCAATTCAGGCTGCCTTGCAGTTTTGGTTATTAAAATGCCGTAGATGTCTTAAGTGCCAAGTATGGAGCGGTTTTTTATTAATCCCCTCTGGCTGGTCATTACTGATTGTTGGCGGAATTTTTATTGCTGAATACCCACCATTCAATTATCTAATGGTGTTTTATACCTTGTCAGGTTTAGCAATCGGAATGGCTGGGGTAGCTTTAAATAAACGCGCACGGCAGAAATTAAAAGGGATCGGCGCGTATGGGAAATTTTAATCAGTTTTTAATTATTTTGCCATTAAACATCTGGGTCGGGTGTGGGGCGGCATTTTTTTCAGCATTGCTTGAGATTTCCAGACATAAATTAATCTGGAAAGACAGCTTGATGGTTATATTTTTATCGGTTGGATTGACGGGTGCTTTTATTGAATGGTTTTTACTGGCATCAGCCCCTTTATCTTGTTTTGCTGTTGGGTTAATTGCTGGGCGTAGCGCGGATAGTTTTTTACAGTCAATTGACGACACAATGCCTGATTTTTCAAAAAATATTGTTAAAGATGTTCAATTACTTATCCGAAACTTGATTGCAAAGCGGTTTGGGTTTTCGCTACCAAAAACAGAAGAAAATCCTGAAACACAAGCTAAAAACATTACTCCGCAAAAAGAAGATGTTTTACCGCCTGTAATTGCGCCGAAAGTTGCTAATTTACCAGTTCGTAATCAGCAAAAACGACGCAACAAACGCAAACGGCGTTGATTTTTTAATTGAAAGGATTGAGTATGAAAATCAGTGATAAAGGGCTGAATTTACTCAAGCAGTTTGAAGGCTGCTCGCTGAAGCCTTATTCCGATGCTGTTGGCGTGGCGACAATCGGTTATGGCTGTACATTTTATGAAAACGGCGAAAAAGTGCAGTTATCCGATGCAGAAATCACAGAAGAGCGAGCAACGGAACTGCTTAAAAATGTATTGAAACAATTTGAAAATGATGTGGCAGAAGTGGTTAAAGTAGATTTAACACAAAGTCAATTTGATGCACTGGTTTGTTTTGCTTACAACACTGGGTCAAATGCTTTGCGTAACTCTACGCTACTTAAAAAGTTAAACGATGGCGACACGTTGGGCGCAACGTGTGAGTTTACGCGCTGGCATTTTGCAAACAAAAAGGCATTGAAAGGCTTATTACGCAGACGCTTGGCAGAAGCTGTTTTATTTTTAAGCGATTAAAAGGAATTGATATGATTGAAGAAAATCAAGTAACAGGAACATGGGTTGATGAAAATGTGGTGCGTGTTGAAGATGTGCCTGAAATTGCATTGACACCGCCTGAAAATCAGCCTTTACCCGAACCAATTGCGCCGCGCAATCCTGATGACTGGGTGAGCGATAATTTCATGTGGCGCGAATTTACGCATAGCGACACTGCGGTCAAGCGTGGTTTGCCGAATATCCCAAATAACGTGGAACGTGCAAACATTAAGCGCGTGGCGGATTGGCTTGAGATTTTACGCGCATTGTTGGCGGAAAAGTACGGCAACATTATCCCAATTCGCATCACTTCAGGCTTTCGCAGTCAGGCGGTTAATAAAGCGGTTGGCGGTTCTTCTACTTCCGCCCACCGTTACGGATTGGCGGCGGATATTCAGGCTATTGGACTGTCTGTCAAACAGCTTGCGTATGATATTTACTCGTTTATTAAAGCTGGCAAGTTGCCAAAACTTGACCAGATGATTCGTGAGATGCCGCGTGGCGGCGGTCAGTGGGTGCATATCGGATTGTCTGTAGGCTCGCAGCGCGGCGAGTGGCTTGTGTATGAGTGGACAGCAAGTAAAGGTAAAAATGCTTACACGGAAGTCAATGAGTTTTTTTACCAAGAAACTAAATTAGTATAATTTTGCATCGAAGCTTCAGGCAGTCTGAAATATAGGAACAATACATAATATAAACCGTTTTAATCGCGCATAATTGCTTTATTTTTTAACGGTTTTTATTATGGCAAAAAGTACCATTTTAAACTCACACGGCGAACATTTCACGCTGCCTGAAAATGATATTGCCTACTCTGCCCGAACAACGATGACCGAAATGGACAGTGTTTCCGTCTCACAAGTATTGTCATCAATGGAAATGCCAGCGCGAAGCCGTGCTGAAATTTATCAACGATATTTGTATATGATGGGCGACCCAATTATTGGTCAGGCTTTGAATTTGCATGTTACGCAAGCTCTGGGCGGTCATGAAACAACTGGTGATGTCATTTTTATAGAAGCCAAGCCAGACATCAATGCGAATGAGCGTAAATTGGTCAAAGAAATTCAGGAAGATTTAACCGAATTATTAAACTTAAATGCGTATCAAATGGCATTATGGGGATGTGTATTCGGTGATAGTTATGCACGTTTGTACGGTGAGAAAAAACGTGGCATCACTCATATTGAATTAAATGAATTCTTTTTGCCAGTTTATGTTCAACCTTTTGAAAAAGCAGGTAAAACAGTAGGTTATCAGATTAATATTAATAATAAAGTTGAAACGATGTCGGCAATGGATTTGTCGCGTTTGAAAATGCCAAGAATGGGGTTTACGCCGCAACATCGTATGCAATACAACTATTTATTACAATCCATAATTGAAGATGATTTAAATAAACACAAACCCATCCCTTGCAATATAGGTGGCTCATTATTAGAAATGGCTGAAAAACCTTTCTTTTTATTGCAAACAGCGTTACTAGGTTTAAGTTCGGCGCGGATTTTAGATAACATCAGAGAATCTATGCTCGGCTTGAATATGAAAGATATGACGCGCGAACAACAAAAGGAATTTTTTAATCATTTGACACGCATTTTAACACAATCAAAACAGCGTGCTACTCAAGCAGTTTATCAAAATAAGCCTATTTTAGAAAAAACCACTCATCTTTTCCCGATTTGGGATGAGAAACAATTGGTTTCGATTGATGCGAATGGCTCAATGAATTCAGGTAATACCAACGCATACAGTATTGATGATGTGATGTTTTACGCGAAAATGCTGGCAGGTTCATTGGGGATTGATTTATCAATGTTAGGGTTTGCTGATTTATTGAGTGGCGGCTTGGGAGATGGAGGATTCTTTCGTGTTTCTGCTCAAGCTGGTCAGCGTGCTAGATTGATTCGTCAAGGTGAAACTGTTTGGGTTAATCATGTGATTGATGTGCATTGTATGATGAAATTTGGCGGTATTTTTGATGCAGGCAATCGCCCATACGAAGTCGTGTTCAACGGTGCTACTTCAGCACTTGAACGTGAGAATCAGGAAACCCGTGAGCGTAAAAATGGTTCTGCGGCTGTTGCATTACAAAATTTTGCATCAGTGAAGGAATTGGGATTTGATGAAATGGCAATGGAAATCTTTATTAAAGACCAGATGGGTTATGATGAAGATGATGCCAAAATGTATGCAAAAAATTTAAGTGCCGCCACCGCGCCTGAAGATGAAGAGGGAGTGTAAATGTTAATTACACTTGATGACGGAAAAGTTATCGCAGGAAGTGAAATTATTTCAGCCACTTTGCGAACATCTCTTGAGCCAGTTCCTTTGACATTTGAATGTCGAATCAGATTAAATCCTAATTATTCAGGAAGCCTGAAAGAGAATAAAATTCTAAAAGTTGGTCGCGAACAAACGCCTGTTAAAATTGTATATGCTCAAGATGTGGTTGAACCAGTTGCACAAGTGAATGATACTGTGCAAATTCGAGAACTAATCGCATTGCATGAAAATAGTGCAGGAATTGCTGATGCTTTAAGCCGTGCGGTTATTCGTGAAAATGTTGGCTTGTCTGATATTTACCGTGCTTGTGGCGGAAAGTCTGAGGTTGAGAAATCATTTGTTGTTCCGCGATTTTACGCATACAAAGGTAATCTGCCGAGTAAATTAATTGCGCGAATATGCCAAGAACATGGCGGAGTTGTTCGTTGGAAACCTGAATTTAATCGTTTGGCATTCACTAGAATTCATGATTTATTTTCGCAACAGTCAAAAGTTGTAAAACCTCAAAATTCTGATTTTACTATTAAAAGTGATTTTTTGGTTAAGAATGAAGTTCCGTGTTATTTATCAATTTCGCCAGATGGCAGCGTGATTCAAAGTCAAACAGATGGTCAAAGTAGTGTCGCATTCGTACCGCATAAGACGCAAGCTCAATTAAATTCAATGACCCATGTCATCTTAAATGCTAAAGAAATTCCATGCGAATTTTCCCCCAATATTAACGCTGGTGATTTGGCAAATTTAGGCGGTGTAAATATGATTATTTTAACAGCCGCTCACGTTTGGCAATTGAACAAAAGCGGCGTTCTAGACAATATGAGCATCTTTTGGCTTGGGGTAAAAGGGTAAGTTTCAGGCAGCCTGAAAATGAGAAATCCAGTTATCAACTAATACCTGATAACTGGATTTTTGCAGTCTATGCGACTGTGAACTGCTCTAGTTAAAAAATATTCTTCTAAGCAACCTGTGCGGCTGCGAAACAGCGTACCATTTTAAAGTTCAATCAGTCTGTGCGACTGTGGGCGTACGCTGTGTTTGTAAATAATAAACTTACTCTTCAATGTCCGCAACCAGCTCAATTAATTGAGAGAGCTGATGCAATGCGTATTGCTTATAAGTCATTGTTTTTGCAATATGCGGTTCATAAATATTGCTTTCACAATTCAAACATAGCTCATTTTTAAGAAAATAAGCGTAATATGCTTTGCCAACACCCATCGCATCAAGATGAATGTTAGCGATGATGCGAAAATATTCTTCACTACTTTTTTCAAATTTTCCGCTTTCTATTGCGGAAAGCACAGTTTGCGGGTCGCAAACATCTGAAAAATACTGAATTGTCAGCAACGCGCTGTGTTTTTCGAGACTCATCTCATAATACTTCACAAGATACAAATCATCAGCATCAATCGCATCTTGTGCGAATGCTTGTGCATCTTTAAGCGTCTCAAACACTTCATCATAAACATACCCATTTTCTGAAACAGTAATGACTGTTTTGGAAAGGTCGATTTTTTGTGGCTTGGTATGTGCTTTTAGTGCATTAACCGCGCTGTCAATTTGCGCTTTGCGAATTTCGCCAAGCGCAATCAGTTCATTTTCTAATCCGCTCGGCACTTCACGCTCGCCAGCCACCCAGTAGCGAATCACTCGCGGATTCACGTTCAAATTTTCCGCCATTTCGCTTTGCCATTGCTTTCCGAAAAAAGCAGAGCCTGTTTTGATTAACATTTCTTTGTTCATTTTTTCAACTCCTGTGATTATGGTAATTACATTGCCAACGCTTTTTCACGAGTCATACGGCTCGCAGATTGTTTGTGATTAACAGATGCTAGAACTTGTTTACGCGTATATTCTTTGCGCTTGCCGTTTTCAATCACGACAATTTTGTCGGTACGATTCATGTCCATTTCGTACAACAAATCATCAGCATCGATGATTGAATCAACGTCAGTTACTTTTTTGCTAACATGACAAACTGGGCGACTGCGCGGATGAGTAGATTCATACTTTTCTACTGCATCTTTATGAGATGTTGCTTCAACTTCTACAAAACAAAGTTTTAACATCCCGTTAAAAACTTCAATAATATAAGTTGAAGTTTCAGATTCAGATTCATTTTCAAGAATATATTTGATTGCCAGTCCGAAAGTGGCGCGATAGCTGTATCCAGCTTTGATGATTTCTTTAGTCAGCGCATGAGCGCGTTTGAAAAGTGCTGATTTGTTCATTTTAAAAACCCTCTTGGTTATCGGTCGGCACCATTGCCTTACCTGTTGAAATGAATTATATGTCCTAATTTTAGGACGTGCAATATTATTTTTCCCATTTTTTATTATGTTTATGTTTTTAAATAAAATTTAATTTATTAAAATAAGGCGTGATTCAAAATTAAATTTATTTTAAAATTAAAATTTTTGAAAGCTCAATATGATAGGCATGACCGATGCGCTTGTTACGCCAATTTATAAATTCTTTGATGCCCTTTTGCTGGGTGGTAGCATTGGAATTTGTGCATATATCGCACTAATGCTTTATGACACGGAACTCAAAGGCAAGGAAAAGCGCGAAGTAAGGCGCGAAAACCTGCAAATGGCATGGATAATTGGGTTCGTGGCAATGGTTGGGGTTTTGATGATGCTTTTGTAATTTGTCTTTATCAATTTGCACAAAAGACTCTAAAAAAAATCTTGTGCCAAACTTGTGCCAAGTTAAGATTGAACAAGATTGGTTAAGGTTGAATATAGGACAATGCAAAATGGTATAACTTATTGAAAATAATGAAATTGTATAAAGATTATGTGAATGGGGTGCAAGGGGTCGAAGGTTCGAATCCTTTCACTCCGACCAACAAATTCAAGGACTTAACTTTTAATAAGTTAAGTCCTTTTTCTTATCAATTCAATTTTATATAAAACATTATACAATTTTAAAATAAAACCGCATTAAATCAAAATTTTGACTTAATGCGGTTTCTTTTTACGACATCATACCAAAAAATGGAAGACTAGCCATTACAATACCGTAACACCTTGTTGAATGTACACAAACTCATCAGCAGCCGAAGCTGAAGAATGCTGATACAAGTCATAAATAACACCTTGGCGGTCAGTCATTGCTGCAACACCCACTTTATTCCAAGTACCTGTGCCATCAGCCAAACTATTACCATTGCGACCTAAATCAACAGTGGCACCAGCAGCACCAGTAACAAACAGTTTATCCAAATGACTATTGTCTAACAAATCGCCAATGGTTACCTGCATCAAGCCACTACCTTTAATATTTACCGTATCAAAATCAACCGTAATATTAATAGTGCTGGTATCTTTAGATTCCACTTGAGTGGTTACAGTTTGACCTGTTGTGCCGTCCCATTGAGTTGCATCCATCGTGTACACAGCCGTTACTTGAGCAGCATAATTGCCTGCATCCAAACCTGTTGCCGTAATGCTGGTTGTATTCCATGCAGTAACATTAACAATCGCACTATCAGGATTATTTTTGTCAAATGTATGGGTATGACCCGCATCATCACTCAATTGTACGCCATTCAATTCGTCTAAAGTCTTATCAAATGACAATTCAATACGTGTGGGCGCACCTACTGTATCATTACCCGTTTTCGTTACCGTAAACGAGATAGGTACAGCTTGGTCAACAAAACCTTGGTTTGCTGTATCAATGGCAGTGTAGTAACCACCAGCCGTATCAGTTGCACCTGTCATAGACTTCATGGTCAGATTCAATGATTGGTCAGCAGTAAATAGCGCGGTTGCATTTTCATAAATATCAAAATTATCTTTATTGATTTCATAATATGTTTTACCGCCATCTACCGACATTTGAATCACTTGGGCACCAATACGCCAGCTTTCATTTCCGTTTTTATTATAAGCATACAAACTAAAGGTGTAGTAGCCTGATTCAGAAATTGTTACTGCCGAAGAAGATGTAACAATTTTTCCTGGACCATGATCATAACCCGTATTTTTATTATTCAATACGTTACCACCCAATTCCAAATATACATAGTCATCTACATAATATTTGAATTTTACAGTTTGACCAGCTTCTAAATAAATTAAACCTTGGGTTAGTTGAGCTTCTCCACCATTGATACCACGACCTGAAGTTACTTTATTATTTGTTACCGTATAATCATTTGAATAATTATTGGTTAAACTTGGGCTGTTACTACCACCACCCAAATTATTCAAAACGCCAGCAGTACCTGTGCTACGGTTGCCTGCTGAATAATTATTCATCGTATAACGCAGATATTCAGGCGTCAAAGCCGTGATTTCACGTGAACCAAAATAGCCTAACGCAGTATCAAAGTTAGTATCAGTCGTAATCGTATTGGCTCTAATATAACTATCAATGATTGATTTAGTTACTGTACCGCCGTTACTTCTAGAATCAATATAATTATTAGCACCTGGTAAATTATCTCCAGCAAATTTAAATTCCGACTGAATCAAACCTTCATTAGCTGTTTGTACAGTTTGAGTGGTATTCAAGACCGTATTATTAGCAGTAACTGTGGTTTCTACTGATGGCAATACCGATACATACATTGTATTAGCATCTACCGCCGTATTAACAGCACCATTAATGCTCATATCACCATTATCGACCACTTTAAAGGTAAATTGGTCTGTACCAAAATAGTCCGTTTTAGACACCAATTTCAATTGAGTTGGGTCTAACACACCATTGGTACCCAAAGTCGCTTTATTATCAGCCGTTACAGCAACATTACCATAATACAACGTACCGTTGGTTGGCAGATTTTCCAATTTAATGCCCGCAAATGTATTGGCTTGAACATCATTTGGGTCAGTCATGCCACGACTAAAATCAGTCGTTTGGAATGTATATCCAGGGCTTGGCAAATTACCTGATTTATCATTACCATCTTCATAAATGGTAACCAGTTGATTTTCACCAACAGGTGCATCAGGAATGCCATTGTCAGTTACTACAGGTTCAGCTACTGGACTCACATCATCCACACGTTGTTGCAGGCTGTCTTTGGTATTCGCTGGGCTTTGTCCATCGGTTGCACCTGCTGGCAGGGCTTTCACCGCAGTATCCGCTTCTTGTTTCAGCTGTTCTACTTCGGTATTTTTACCCGTCAAGCCGTCTTGGATGGCATCCAATTCTGCTTGGCTGATGTTGCCATCGCCATTGGTATCGGCTCCGTCCACAA
>JBHARQ010000050.1:0-3897 GCA_041831015.1 Simonsiella sp.
CTAGGAACGTGGCGTCTTGCCGCCACACCCACGCTTGAGGGGCGGCACGAAACAAATGGCACTTCGTAGCCGAAAATGACCACATCGTCATTTCCGTGATGATTCTGATAACGTGAGTTGGGGGAGTGATGAAATCTTCAACAACCTTATTCCCTCCCACAGGGAGAGGGAGTTAGATTGTTGATAATTCAAATATTTCTTTCAATGGATTAATTTATTAACCCACCAACTGTTTCAAAACTTCCGCTTTCGCATTCTCAAAATCTTCTTGCGAAATCAGACCATTGTCTAATAATGTTTTCAATTTCAACAATTTGGCTTGAGGGTCTTCAGCCACAGGTGTAGCGGCTGGTTGGGCGGTGGTTTGTGGTGCGGCTTGTGGCTGCATCATGCCTGCCATTGCGCCAGCCATCGCCTGACCAATCCCTGCACCCACACCCAAACCTGCACCAATCCCTGCAATGCCACCTTCATTTTGCGCTGCCATTGGAATCGCTTGCGCGGTTTGGAATTGCGTGTATTTGGTCAAATCGCCGACAATGCCCATGCTCATGCGGCTGTCTAATGCTTTTTGCACGTTTTCAGGCAGCGTGATGCTTTCCACCGTGAAATTTTCCAGCGATAAACCCAATTTCGCAAATTCAGGTTTCAACAATTCCGTCATTTTTTGCGACAACAACACTTGATTCGCCGCCATATCCAAAAATGGAATACCAGATGTGCCAAATGCCGCCGCTAATTGCGTCATGGCAATGTTTTTTAATTGTGATTCAAGCTGTTCGCCTGAATAACTTTCCACCACGCCTGACACTTCTTTGAAAAACACCGCAGGGTCGGCGATGCGGTAAGCGTACATCCCGAATGAACGCAGTTGCACAATGCCAAATTCGCTGTCGCGCACGGTAACGGGTTGCGCTGTCCCCCAGCGTTTACCGATTTGTTGGCGTGTGTTGAAAAAATAGACGTCTGATTTAAATGGGGATTGGAAGAATTTATCCCAGTTTTTCAGATTGGTTAATACAGGTAATGTTTGCGTGGTCAGGGTGTAGCGACCTGCACGAAACACGTCTGCCGTGATGCCTTCGTCCACAAATAGGGCGGCTTGGCTTTCGCGTACTGTCAAACTCGCGCCATTTTGAATTTCTTGGTCAGCCACAGGGAAACGCCAAACCAGCGTTTCTTCATCGGGGCTTTCCCATTGAATCACGTCAATAAATTGTTTGCGAATAAAATTAAATACCATGATGATTTCCTTGATGATTTCTGGTTAAAAAAGTGAAATGAATGTTTTTAAAGTCAGTCAAATAAATGGTGCTACGGAGTGCGAAAGTTAAACGTGCCACCCACCTAAAAGCGTGGGTGCGGCGGCAAGACGCCGCGTTTCCGCAAATATAAAGATAATCTGAATGTTTATCCCACCAAACACGCTGCATTTAATAAACCGATGCCAATGGATAAGGCGCATAAAAACGCGCCCACCGCTACATTATTATTTTCCAATTCTACTACGGCATCTTTGATGACACGCATCACGGCAAAAAATAAACCAATCTGCACCGCCGCCGCCAAAATGCCCCATAAAATAAAATCGCCTAAATTCACGCTGTGCGTCATTGCCGACACCAACGCCGTGCAAAAACCAATGATGGCGCCGCCGTATGACAAGGCACACGCTAAATTACCATTTTTGATGAGTTGTAACTCTTTGGGCGGTGTGATTTTTTCATAAGAAAATGCAAACGCCACCACCATCACCAACGCTGCAAATAAATAGGCAAAATAAAGAACATATTGGGTGAGAGAAATGCTCATAACATCACGCTTTCATACGGTTTAGGAATTCCGATTATGGCATAATTTTGATTGAAATGAATAGGATAAGATGAAGTTTTTAGATAATTCGTTTAGATTGTACAACAAAAAATTTTAGGCAGCCTGCCAATTAAATGGTTCAGGCTGCCTGAAAAATTCAAGAATTTAACACACGCGCAAATAAAATGTCATTTTCTAGCTGAATATGCTCACGCAAATCATCTACCAGTTCACGCAAATTGGCATACAAGCGTTGCCAACTGCCACAGGCATGTTCGGGCGGCGTGAGATTGTCGGTTAAAGTTAATAATTGGGTGATGGCGGATTCGTGGTCATCGTGTTCATGTTTCATCACGCTAATGGGCATGGCGGTTCGTGCGCCAAAGCCTTGTTTAATCATGGGAAACAGCATTTGTTCTTCTTTCATCATGTGGCTGAGCAATTCCGCTTGAATGTGTTGAATGTGCGGCAAAATTGCTTGATTAAACGTATCGGCATGAACACGCGCCACTTTTTCGGCTAATGGCAAAATATCGGCTAATTGCTGGCGGTGGGTTTCATGGTAACGTTGCAAAATATGGTCTATCGTGGTATCAAATGGGGCGGTTTGCCAAATGCTTAAATCGGACATGGTTGTTTCCTTATAAATTGATTTTAATGAATTATTTTGGTGAAAATAAATGGTGTTGCCTGATTGAATGGATTGTTCAAAATCGTTCAGGCTGCCTGAAAATGAATTTTACGCCTTTTTTGTAAAAATTCAAATAAAATGAAACTTTAAAATCCATGCCCAAATCCATGTTATTTTGTGTTAAAGTTTTCCCCTTTGTGAATCATTCATTAGGACAAAATCATGCAAACTTGGCAATTACCCGAACACATCGCAGACATTCTTCCTGAACGCGCCCGTCAGCTAGAAAGCGTGAAAGAACAAATCCTTGCCTTGTTTCGTGTACATGGATATGAATTGGTGCATCCGCCATTGATGGAATACAGCGATTCACTTTTAACCCATATTGACAATGGCTTATCACTCAAAACCATTCGCGTCCCCGACCAATTAAGCGGACGACAACTGGGCATCCGCGCCGATATTACGCCCCAAGTGGCGCGAATTGATGCACATTTATTAGCACAAAATCAAGGGATTAACCGCTTATGCTATTCAGGAAGCGTGTTACACGCCAAACCCGATGGCTTTTTGACCACGCGCGAACCGTATCAAACGGGCGCGGAATTATACGGTTGCGCCGATACCGTTGCCGATATTGAATTGATTGATTTGATGTTGAAAACATTAAAATTGGGCGGTATTGAGCAAACGATTTTGGCATTGGGGCATTTAGGCGTGTTCCGCGCGATTGCGAATGCGGCGAAATTGGACGATGCACAAAGCCGTGAATTGCTCGCCATGATGCAAAACAAAGACCGCGAAGCCGTGCGCGATTTGGCGCAAAGTTGGCAATTAGACGATATTTGGACAAATGCGTTGTCGGCATTGCCTGAATTGTATGGTGGACGTGAAATTTTGGCGGTGGCGCGTAGCCGTTTGCCACAACTGACTGCTGTTACCCAAGCGATTGATGTATTGGAACAAGTTTGCCGTGCCTTCCCCGAAGAAACGGTGCATATTGATTTGGCGGAAGTGCGCGTGGACAATTACCACACGGGCTTGTTGTACGCTGCCTATACGCCCGAACATCATGACGCGGTGGCGCGTGGTGGGCGTTATGACGGCTTGGGCGCGTATTTTGGGCGCAGTCGTCCTGCGACGGGATTTAGTTTTGATTTGCGCGTGTTTGGCGCGTATTTGGCGACGAGTGCGCGTCCTGAAGCGGTGCGCGTGGCGGCGGCAGATTATGCTTTGGCGCGTGATGCGGTCGATGCGTTGCGCGGTCAAGGGGTGTGTGTGGTGGTGGATTATGGCGTGGCGGATAATTCGGGTAGCGTGAAACGGTTGGTTTTGCGTGATAATGAATGGGTAATTGTTTGATTTTGTTTACACAGCAAATCTGTTTTCAGGCTACCTGAAATTAATTTACGATTTAATCCGCCAAAATTTCACTAATCAAACCATCAGCTTGA
>JBHARQ010000051.1:0-11189 GCA_041831015.1 Simonsiella sp.
AATAATATTTAGGTAAGTAAATTTATAAAGTCGGGTATTTTATCCGACTTTATAAATTTATCAAGAATAAAGGAATTGATTTCAGTTAGCCTGAAACCCCAAAAAACAAGGAAACCCCATGTCCAAAAACGAAACCGAAGACGAACGCCACGACACCATGCGCCTAGACAAATGGCTGTGGGCAGCACGATTTTTCAAAACACGCAGTTTGGCAAGCAAACACATTGAACTCGGTCGCGTGTCGGTCAATGGCGTAAAAACCAAAACCAGCAAATACATTGTCGTGGGCGATGTGATTGATTTAACGCTCAATTCATTGCCCTACAAATTAACCGTGTTGGCACTCAATCATCAACGCCGACCCGCGCCCGAAGCCCGCGCACTCTACCAAGAAGACAGCGAAACCATCGCCAAACGCGAAGCCCAAAAAGCCCTAGACCAAGCCAGCCGCATTACCGCCGCTTACCCAGACGGTCGCCCCACCAAACGCGACCGCCGTCAGCTTGACCGCGTGAAACGTGGCGAATGGTAAGCTGAAAGTCATTCGTATTTGGTGCTATAATCGCGCTTTTATTCTAAAAACAATTTTTCAGGCAGCCTGAAAAACATTCCACAACAGAAAGATACCACCATGGCAGCATTCAACACCCAAGAAGTTCTCTCCGTACACCATTGGACAGACGCTTATTTTTCATTCACTTGCACGCGCGATGAAAGTTTGCGCTTTGAAAATGGTCAATTTGTCATGATTGGCTTGATGGTCGATGGCAAACCCTTAATGCGCGCATACAGCGTTGCCAGCGCAAACTGGGAAGAACATTTGGAATTTTTCAGCATCAAAGTTCAAGACGGCCCATTGACCAGCCGTTTGCAACACTTAAAAGTGGGCGATGAAATCCTGATTAGCAAAAAACCAACAGGTACACTCATCGCCAGCGATTTGAATGAAGGTGGCAAACACCTGTATTTATTGTCCACAGGCACAGGTTTAGCCCCATTTTTGAGCGTCACCAAAGACCCCGATATTTACGAACAATACGAAAAAGTTGTGCTGGTTCACGGTGTGCGCCACAAAGCCGATTTGGCGTATTACGACCACTTTACCAAAGATTTGCCCAATCACGAATTTTTGGGCGACATGGTGCGCGAAAAACTGATTTACTACCCAGTCGTTTCACGCGAACCGTTTGAACATCAAGGACGTTTAACCGATTTACTGAAATCAGGCAAAATCTTTGAAGACATCGGCTTGCCACCCATCAATCCAAAAGACGACCGCGCCATGTTGTGCGGCAGTATGCCAATGAACAAAGACACGGCAGAAATTTTGGACAGTTTCGGCTTGGTGGCATCGCCCAAAGTCGGACAACGCGGCGATTATGTGATTGAACGCGCATTTGTTGAACAATAAACCTCACTTCTGAAAGGTTAGCTGAATATTGACCAGAACGCGGCGTCTTGCCGCCGCACCCACGCTGCGCTCGTGGTGATGGTGAGTGGTTTATTTCAAATAGCCGTACATTAAAAGGCAGCCTGAAACCAAGATTTTAGGCTGCTAAACTATTTTTAAATAAGCATTATTGCGATTTACCCATTTCAGGCAGCCTGAAAATCAGCTAAAATTCTCCCCATTTTACGAACGAAAAACAGGATATCACCCATGCAAGCCATCAACATCGGACTTTTAGGATTAGGAACAGTAGGCGGCGGCGTTGCCCAAGTATTACGCGATAATCAAACAGAAATTTCACGCCGTTTAGGGCGCGATGTTCGCATTACTGCCGTGTGCGACCGTACACCAGAACGTGCCAACGAATTATGCCCCCAAGCCACATTTTTAACCGACCCCATGGAATTGGTTAAACGTGAAGATGTTGATATTGTTGTAGAATTATTTGGTGGGACAACCATTGCCAAAGATGCCGTATTAAAAGCGATTGAGCACGGCAAACACATTGTTACTGCCAACAAAAAATTATTAGCCGAATATGGCAATGACATTTTCGCCTTGGCAGAACAAAAAAATACCATGGTGCAATTTGAAGCGGCGGTAGCAGGCGGTATTCCCGTGATTAAAGCCTTGCGCGAAGGTTTGGCAGCCAACCAAATTCAATCCATTGCAGGCATTATCAACGGTACCAGCAATTTCATTTTGAGCGAAATGCGCGAAAAAGGCAGCGCATTCAAAGATGTATTAGCTGAAGCACAACGTTTAGGCTATGCTGAAGCCGACCCCACTTTTGATATTGAAGGACACGATGCAGGACATAAAATTACCATTATGTCTGCTTTGGCGTTTGGTACGCCTGTGAATTTTGGTGCATGTTATTTGGAAGGCATCAGCCAATTAGACAGCCGCGATATTAAATATGCGGAAGAATTAGGCTATCGCGTGAAATTACTCGGCATCACACGCAAAACGGACAAAGGCATTGAATTACGCGTTCATCCTACTTTAATTCCTGAAAGCCGCTTATTGGCAAATGTGAATGGCGTGATGAATGCCGTGCGCGTGAAAGCCGATATGGTTGGCGAAACCTTGTATTACGGCGCAGGTGCAGGCGCATTGCCAACTGCCAGCGCGGTGGTGGCGGATATTATTGATATTTCACGTTTGATTACCGCAGATACAGAAAATCGTGTGCCCCATTTGGCATTTCAATCCAGCCAAGTCAAAGCGCAAAACTTTGTCAGCATGGACGACATCCGCAGCAGCTATTATTTGCGCGTGGTGGCAGCAGACGAAGCAGGCGTATTGGGTAAAATTGCCACATTATTGGCAAATGAAGGTGTGTCTATTGAAGCCTTGATTCAAAAAGCGGTATTGGATAACAATCAGGCAGAAATTGTGATTTTGACGCACAATACGATTGAAAAACACGTTAAATCTGCCATCAAAGCGATTGAAGCGGAAAAGGTGGTCAGCGCACCTGTTACAATGATTCGCATGGAAACGTTACATGACTGATTTGAACCAAACGCCGCCTGAATCGCCTGATGAAAAACAGGTTTCAGGCAGCCTGAAACCTGAATTATCGCCTGAAGATGCATTGAAGCAGAAAAAACGCCGTACGTTGATTATTTGGTTGCGTGTGATTGCGCTGATGTTTGCGGCATTTTTCTTTTTGAGCAAATGTGGCATGAGTAAGTCCGATGCGAAAATGGCAATTATGGATAGTTGCGTGAAAAACGTGCCATTTTCGCCACAATGGCAGCAAGCGTTAAAATCACGCAATTTAACTGATGGCGGCGAACGCATGGTGGCAGAATATTGCATTTGTATGTGGAACGACCCATTGCAAAAATTGGGCGTGAAACAAATTCAATCGTTTGCTAAAATTTCGCAGGAAGAACAGTTGAATTTGTTGGGCGGTAAAGACGCATTTATTCAGCGCGATAAAATGTGTATGGATAAATTGGCGAAGTAAAATGTGAATGCCGATGATTGGATAACCAGCGCATCGGCATTTTTTAATCTAAAAGTAATTTGTATAAAATGATTTTTATGCAGTTATGTAATTTATTTTAAATCGCATTCTGTTTCGTGCCACCATTTGAAAGCGTGGGTGCGGCGGCAAGACGCCGCGTTCTGGCAAATATTCAGCTCGCTTTTGGGTAGATGACTACAAATCATATTTTCAGGTCATCTGAAATTTGATTTTTAATTGAAAATCATTAGGTTGTATGTTATTTGGCTTACTTTTTTAAAAAGTAAGTCGCCGCGCGGCGATGGAGCGCAAAATTTTTGATGTTTTTGTTTCAAATTTTTTGTCGCAAATTTTCAGGCTGCCTGAAATTTTTGAAAAGGTTTATGCAATGAATTTTAAAATGAAATTAAGACAATTCAATCAATTAATGGTTAAGTTATTGAAGCAAATTCCGATTTTGGCACGTCAGCAATATGCGCGTTTTCAAGCATTGCCTGTTGAGCAGCGTAAGGGAATCATTAAGGGTGGCATTTTGTTCGTGTCGGGGATTTTGGTGGGGGTGTTGGTTACCTTGGGGATTATGAAAGCCAGTCAGGGTGATGCGAGTACGCCTGCCAGTGCATCGGCTGCGGTCAATCCGAATGCTACGGATTGGACTGAATTGGTTGGGAATATGTGTCAGACGAATTCGCCGTTGAATTTGTTGGCGATGAAATTGGATTTTCCGTTCCAAAAATGTATGAATGTGAATGGGCAAATTGACAGTGCTTGTGTTCAAGCCGATGCGGCACGATTCCAGCCAACGTTGCCGCAGCCGTATCAACAGAATTTGGACGCGATGACGGTCAAAATCGGTTCGGCGGAAGATGGTTCGCCTGTGATGAATTATTATTTGCCGTTGAAAGATGCGTCTTTTCAGCAAATTCCTTTGACGGCTTTGGCGGTTAATATTGCGATGAAATCCGATATGATGCCTGTGGGTTGGCAAACGCCGCATTTGGTGATTCAAGGGGATTACAGTACGATTAAAAATGCGTTGGCAAATTATACGGCGAAACCGCAAACGGTTTATTACGCGCATATTCCTGCCAATCGTGATGCGTTACCCGGCCCATTCAATTCGTTGGAAGAGGCAAAAATTGAAACGCGTCGTGCAGGTGGCAAAACGAGTTTGATTAAAAAATATCGCTTGAATTTGGATGCTAATTTTTTAGAAGGTGTAAATGAAGTGGTGTTGAGTTGTGTGCCACAGGCGGTTAAATAATGTTACAGCCATAACCATGCCCATACGGCACGTCCTTCGCCTTGTACCATGGCAAGGGTGCGGCAGGCGGCGGCGGTGTTCATACATTCCACGCCCACGCCGTGTTGGGTTAATGCGGCGTGGATTGGTGGCGGCAAAAAGGCTTGCTTGCTGCCCGTGCCGATGATGATAAGTGCCACACCAGCATCCAAAGCAGGTTGAAAACTGGCTAATGTTAAATCGGTAATGTGTTTTTCAGGCAGCCGTGTGATGTGTTTTTGCCCCAAAATAATCGGGTAATCATAATGCTGCCCTGCAATGACCACGCCATCTTCAGCGTAAGATTGCACGGTTAAAACATCGCCTAAATCTTGTTCCACCCATTCCATGATGTTGCTCCTGATGAAAACAGGGGTTGTATCATGATTAAACGTTTAAAACAAGTTTTGAATGATGAATCATGCCATGATTCCCATTTATTCTATCAACCGATTTTCAGGCAGCCTGAATATGCAAACCCTATTTATCGCCGATTTACATTTATCCGACCACACACCTGATTTAAACGCATTATTTATCCAATTTCTGCGCGACCACACCCATCATACGGCTGCATTGTATATTTTAGGTGATTTATTTGAAGCATGGACGGGCGATGATGACGACAGCCCAACAGCCGCGATGGTTGCCGAACACATTCGTGCGTTTAGCCAACACGCGCCTGTTTATTTTATTGCAGGGAACCGCGATTTTTTGCTGGGACATGTCTATGCGGCGCGTGCCAATATGAAATTATTACCTGAAAATGAAATGATTACCCTACACGGCAAACACATTTTACTGACACATGGCGATGAAATGTGTACCAATGACGTTCAATATTTACGTTATCGCGCCATCATTCGGCAAACGTGGTTGCAAACCCTGTTTCGCTTACTACCGTTTCGCAAACGCAAACAAATTGCCGAAAACATCCGCGCCAAAAGTCGGGCGCGAAAACAAGAAAGCTACCAAATTGCCGATGTTACCCAAATTGGTGTTCAGGCAGCCTGCGCCAAAAATCGCGCATTAGACATCATCATTCACGGGCATACCCATCGCCAAAACATCCATTATCACACCATCATGGGGCGCAACATCGCACGATACGTCTTGCCCGATTGGTTTAAAGGCAAAGGCGGCTATTTAGCAGTAGATGAAACGGGCTGGAAATTTCATAGCCTGCCCGAATCACTTAAATGAGGGTTAATCAATAAAAATAAAATCAAACAAAAGGGCGGATATTAAACCCGCCCTGAAAAAATCTTAACTCGCCAGAACGCGGCGTCTTGCCGCCGCACCCACGCTTAACCGCGCCCAACGATTGCATTTCAAAATCAAAATACCATAGCCCCTAGCGCTCACACCAACACAATATCATACTGTTCTTGCGAATAATGCCCATCGGCTTCCAACGAAACAGGTTTCCCAATAAAATCAATCAACATCGCCAACGACTGCGATTCCTCATCTAAAAACAAATCAATCACTTGCGGCGATGCAATAATCCGAAATTGCTTCACATCAAAACGCCGACTTTCACGCACAATTTCGCGTTGAATTTCATAACACATCGTTTGCGCCGTTTTCAGCCTGCCGCGTCCTTGGCACACTGCGCACGACTCACACAACACATGATACAAATTTTCACGCGTCCGTTTGCGCGTCAATTCCACCAAACCCAAGCTGGTAAAGCCATTCAATGTGACCCGTGTTCGGTCAAAACTCAAGGCTTTGGCAAATTCATGCAACACCGCCTCACGGTGTTCGGGCAACGCCATGTCAATGAAATCAATCAAAATCATGCCGCCCAAATTCCGCAACCGCAATTCACGCGCAATCGCATGACACGCCTCTAAATTCGTTTTAAAAATCGTCTCATCAAAATTACGCGCCCCGACAAAACCGCCTGTATTCACATCAATCGTGGTCATTGCCTCGGTCGGCTCAATAATCAAATAGCTGCCAAAATTCAAATTCACACGCGGCTGCAATGCTCGATTGATTTCCGTTTCCACGCCATACGTTTCAAATAAAGGACGCTCGCCTTTGAATAAATGCAATTTATCCGTTGCGCCTTGTGCATATAATTGGGCAAATGTCAGCATTTTGTCATAATTTTGCTTCGAATCCACCATAATTTGCACCGTATTGTCATTAAACATATCGCGCAACACACGCAAACTCAACGGCAAATCTTGATACAACAAACTTTCAGGACGACACGTTTTCGCTTGCTGACAAATGTTTTCCCAAACTTTGGTTAAATAATCAATATCGGCTTGCAATTCCGCATCGGTGGCGGTTTCCGCGCTGGTGCGAATGATGTAGCCACGACACGCATCTTCAGGCAGCAAGGCATTCAGGCGGTCGCGCAAACTAATCCGTTCTTCTTCATTTTCAATACGTTGTGAAATGCCAATATGATTATCTTGCGGCAAATGCACCAAAAAACGCCCCGCCAACGAAATTTGCGTGGACAAACGCGCCCCCTTACTATTAATCGGGTCTTTGATGACCTGCACCAGCAACGATTGCCCTTCAAACAACATATGCTCAATACGTTGCGTTTCTTCAGGATTCTGTTTTTGCTCCAAAATATCCACAATATGCAAAAACGCCGCGCGTTCCAAACCAATGTCCACAAACGCACTCTGCATCCCCGGTAACACGCGCCGCACCACGCCCAAATAAATATTGCCCACCAAGCCATGCCCAGCATTGCGCTCAATGTGCAGTTCACAAATATCATTTTCTTCCAAAATGGCCACGCGCGTTTCCTGTGGCGTGATATTGACCAGCACCGTTTCGGGTGGGCGGATGATGTCTTTCGGTAAAGGAATGGTATCGGGTATCATAAAATTCTCAAAATCATAAAATATTTTGCGATTGATTTTCAGGCTGCCTGAAATGCGCCAGAACGCGGCGTCTTGCCGCCGCACCCACGCTGTCTCCGTAGTGATGGTGGGTGGTACGTTATCAGATTGGACGCACCGTTTGGTGGACGTGCAAAAACCAATCGCAAAATATTTTTGCTGAAAAATGTGTGATTATAAAGTGTTTTTTTACAGAATGAAAGAATACGGCTACGCTAAAAACCTGCGTTCACGTCAGGATTTTTTCGTAGCCGTACATTATTTATATCACCAACTTCTCAATCGCCACCACAAAAGGCGGACAATTCGTTTGATTTATAAACTCATAGCGCAACACACGATACTCACGCTGTGGTAATTGCATCACAAAATCAATAATCGCACGACTTTCCACTTTCCCCATATCATGCCCATGATACAACACCAGCACCAACAAACCATTCATTTTCAACAAATGCAAAGCAGCCTGAATCGCCAACAAACTCGTTTCAGGCAGCGTGGTAATGCGATGGTCGCCACGCGGCAAATAGCCAAAATTAAACACCGCCGCCGCCACACCTTGCGGAACGTGTTGCGCCATCGTCTCATGTCCTGCATGAATCAACGACACACGCGACAACACATTGGCTTGCTGCAAACGCCGTTGCGTTGCCGTCAGTGCATCTGCTTGAATATCAAACGCATACACATGCCCCGACTCGCCCACTAATTGCGCCAATAATAAAGTATCGTTGCCGTTGCCCATCGTGCCATCAATCGCCGTGTCGCCCTGTTTCAGGCAGCCTGAAAGTAACTGATGAGCAAACGGCAAAATTCCCTGCAATCCCATTATTCCGCTTTAAAAACAGACGTATCTGTTTTGATTGCTTCAATTTCGGGTAATGCGGTGGCTTTGGCGGCTGCGTCTGTTTCGGCTTGCAAACGCTTTTTCTCGTTCAAATATTGATTGATTTGCAACACTAAATCTTGCGTGCCTTCATGCGTTAAAGCACTGATTTTAAACAAACGTGGCGTTTCCATATCAAACGTAAAACGGTCATCGGGTGTCGGATAATCCCAACCAATTGCGTTCAAAAATTCGGTTTCACGTTGTTTGGCGGTTTCTTCGTCCAACATATCCAATTTGTTCAACACCAGCCAACGCGGTTTGCCATACAATTCTTCATCGTATTTACGCAATTCGTGGATAATCGCCAACGCTTCGGCAGCCGTGTCCGTCTCTTCATCAAACGGTGCCAAATCAACCACATGCAACAACAAACCCGTGCGCGACAAATGTTTCAAGAAACGATGTCCCAAACCTGCGCCTTCTGCCGCGCCTTCAATCAATCCGGGAATATCCGCCATCACAAAACTATTGTTTTCGTCCATGCGAACCACGCCCAAATTCGGGTGCAAGGTGGTAAACGGATAATCCGCCACTTTCGGACGCGCTGCCGACACCGCACGAATTAAAGTTGATTTGCCTGCATTCGGCATACCCAGCAAACCCACATCAGCCAACACCTTCAATTCTAATTGCAAAGTACGCGCTTCACCGTCTTCACCGGGGGTAGATTGCTTGGGCGCACGATTAACCGATGATTTAAAATGAATATTGCCCAAACCGCCTTTGCCGCCACGCGCCACACACACACGTTGCCCGTGATACGTCAAATCCGCCACAATTTCATCGGTGTCCACATCACGAATTAACGTGCCGACTGGCATTTTCAATTCAATATCTTCCGCGCCTGCGCCGTAGCGGTCGCTGCCGTGTCCTTTTTCACCATTTTTGGCTTGATAGCGTTTGACAAAACGGTATTCCACCAAGGTATTCACATTTTCATCGGCAACCGCCCACACGCTGCCACCGCGTCCGCCATCGCCACCGTCTGGGCCGCCGCGTGGCACGAATTTTTCACGGCGGAAACTGGCTGCACCGTTGCCGCCTTTACCGCCTACGACTTCAATTTTGGCTTCGTCAATAAATTTCATAACTTCAAAAACTTTCTCAATCAAATTAAATTATGTTTTCGGGCAGCAATCGGTTTGTGGTTGTTTCAGGCTGCCTTTTGGAATGTAAATTATTCAGGCAGCCTGAAAATAGTTTCGGCTGCCTGAATACAGAATGACGTGATTATACGCGAATTATGTTTTTGCTGCCTGAAAATCAAACAATTAGCGGTTGAAACATAGCGAAAATGCGTTTTGGGACACCTTACATTTTCAAATGGCGCAGATATTTTTTGGGGGGAACGCGCGTCTTGCCGCGCACCACGCTTTTAGGTTCGTGGCGCGTTGTTGTTTCGCGCTCCGTAGGATTGATTGGGCGTTTCAGGCAGCCTGAATGTATGAACCTTCGCCACATCACTTCAATTGAATAAATTGAAACTGAACATGTTGATTTTGCAAGCGTTGTTTTAGCCATGCTTGCAAACGTTGTTGTTCCGTATCGCTCATGGGTTCGCTACTGCTCATCATGACCAAAGTGCTGGGCTGGAATGGCTCTGCATTGTCCGCTTCCGTGGTATCTTGTGGCGATGACGCCATTTCTGCAATAGCAGACGCGGTTTGGGTTTCAGGCTGTTGCCATTGAATGCCTTGCAAGATTTGCACTTGTTTGGCGGTGGGGTATTGCGCCACAATTTCTTGAATAACGGCTTCTTCTAATGAATCGGCAGTATCCACATTTTTCGCCACCGCATTTTGCGTTTGCGAAGTTTGTAATTGCGCCAATTTTTCTTCTAATTGAACAATATTTTGGTTCACATGATTATCGCCCCCAGCATACAATACCGTTACTTTGGGCTGACGAATACCTGATTGATTTAATTGCTGTTTTAATTGCTCGGAAATTTCCTGACCATTGCCCACGCCATTGATAATCAAGCCAACCGATTGATGTTTAAAATCGGATTGTGAACGCAAAATGTAAAAATCATGTTCTTGCTGAACGGCTTTAATGGCATTTTTCACGCGTGTTTCAAACACTTCTTTTTGTACCAGTTGGGTTGCCAAAAATCCGCTCGGTATCATGACCGCACCAACCACCAATGCAATCACAAAGCGATGAATGCGTCTGGTTGTCCCCGTAACCAAACCGCGTCTGGGTAAACGCAAAATTTTGGAAAAGAGCAAAGTGGCAAATGCAATAAACACGCAATTGATGGTAAACAAATAAAATGCACCCAACACATAATCCCAATTGGCGTGTGCCAAACCGTAGCCTGCGGTACACAAAGGGGGCATTAAAGCAGTTGCAATGGCAACACCAGGGGTTACGTTGCTGATTTCTTTGCGTGTTAAAGCGATAATGCCTGCGCTACCGCCAAAAAAGGCAATCAATACGTCCCATAAAGTTGGCGTGGTTCGTGCCAACAATTCGCTTTGCGCTTGTTGCAAAGGCGTAATGGAAAAATACAGCGTGGCGGTAAGCAAACTAATCAACACAAAAATCAACATATTGCGAAACGCCAAGCGAATCAATTTCACATCGCCCACCGCCGCGCCGTAACCAATGCCCACAATCGGCGACATCAAAGGCGAAATCAACATCGCGCCAATAATTACTGCTGTGCTATTGACATTCAAACCAATGCTGGCAATGGCAATCGCAAACAT
>JBHARQ010000052.1:0-12952 GCA_041831015.1 Simonsiella sp.
ATTGATAATACACATTTATTTGCATGGCATGATTATGATAATAGAATGATATGTAGCGATATGGCATTATTGAAACAAATTGAACAAGAAATATATTTCAATGCTTGTCAAAAAATGAACCTTGCTGCTAGTAGATGTGGTTTTGAAATAGATTGGTCAAATCTACCAAATCAGAGTATCAATTCCAAAGAATTTCTAGGTTATATGTATCAACAATTTCAAGAAAATGGATTTACACTATTTATTTTATATAAAACATTTTGGAAATTCATTACACCTATTCCTAAACGATTAAATTATTTTTTTATTCGTGATAGTAAAACATGGGGAATAGATGTTATGCATTTAAATGAGTATGATATTTACAAAGATGAATTATTTTGGGAACCTGATTAGTAAACAAGGTCGGATGCTTGTATCCGACTACCATTCTACGGAGAACGCGCCGTTCCGCACCACCACCCAAAAGCGTGGGTGCGGCGGCAAGACGCCGCGTTCTGGCAAATATTCAGGCAGCCTTTCAGAACATGTCGTGTACTGAAAGGCTGCCTGAAAAAATAATTAATCCAAATTACCCAAAATAATGCGTAATACACGGCGCAATGGTTCTGCTGCGCCCCACAATAATTGGTCGCCTACGGTAAACGCGCTGATGTATTCGCCACCCATCGCTAATTTGCGAATGCGACCCACTGGCGTGGTCAATGTGCCTGTTACGGCGGCTGGGGTTAATTCGTGAATCGACGCTTCTCTGGTGTTGGGAATGACTTTTGTCCAAGAATTGGCGTTGGCGATAATTTGTTCAATTTCGCTCACGGGCAAATCTTGTTTCAATTTCAAGGTAATCGCTTGGCTGTGGCAACGCATGGCACCCACGCGAATGCATAAACCTTCAATCACAACCGGTTGTACATTACCTAAAATTTTGTTGGTTTCCACGCCGCCTTTCCATTCTTCTTTGGATTGTCCGTTGCCCAAATCGGCATCAATCCATGGAATCAGGCTGCCTGCCAAGGGTACGCCAAAGTTTTCTTTTGGATAGGCATCGGAACGCAAGAAATCGGATACTTTGCGGTCAATGTCTAAAATCGCGCTGGCTGGGTCGGCTAATTCGCTTGCCACTTGGTTGTGAACCGCGCCCATACCTGCAATCAATTCACGCATATTTTTTGCGCCTGCGCCTGATGCGGCTTGATAAGTCATGCTGGTTGCCCATTCCACCAAACCATCTTGGAATAAACCACCCAACGCCATCAACATCAATGACACGGTACAGTTACCGCCCACATAGTTTTTCACGCCATGGCTCAAACCTGCATCAATGACATTGCGGTTTACAGGGTCTAATACGATAATCGCATCATCTTTCATACGCAAAGTAGAGGCTGCGTCAATCCAGTAGCCGTTCCAACCTGTGGCGCGTAGGGGCTCAAAAACGGCTTTGGTGTAATCGCCGCCTTGGCAGGTTACGATGATGTCCATTTTTGCCAATTCTTCAATATTGTTGGCATCTAATAGGGTTTTGGTGGCTTGACCGAAATCGGGGGCTGCACCGCCTGCGTTGGAAGTGGTAAAGAAATACGCATCGGGAATATGGGCAAAATCATTTTCTTCACGCATACGCTGCATTAAGACTGAACCCACCATGCCGCGCCAACCGATAAAACCTACTTTCATAGCAATCTCCAAATTTAATGAGGTTTGAGGGGAAACTGGTGTTTTAAACCTTTACTTGTTAAATGTAAAGTTTTTTTTATGTGGAATGGGTGGTTTTCGCTTAAAATGTGATTTTCAGGCTGCCTTTGAGTATATGGACATTTGGCTGACCACTCACCATCACCACGAGCGCAGCGTGGGTGCGGCGGCAAGACGCCGCGTTCTGGTAAATATTCAGGCAGCCTGAAAATCATTCACACAAGGAATTTTTTTATGGAACAAATTGATTTACAAAACGACCTCCCCGAAGTGCAAATCGCATCAGCAGGTTCACGCATTGCGGCATATCTTATTAATATGATTGCTCAATTACTGGCAGTTAGTCCCATCATCTGGAGCTTGGTCAAACCTCTTTTTCCCGACCCCAATGTTTGGATGAATAAAATCGACAACGCCTCTACCGAAGCTGAAATGGAGGCTTTGTTTGCAGAATATATGCAATCTGTTGATATGTCATTATTTTATACTGGTTTATTTATTTTTATTGCTTACGCGATTTGGCAAATTATGATGATGAGTAAACGCGGGCAATCTCTTGGCAAGCAAATTATGGGCATTGCGGTGATTAAAGAAGATGGCAGCCCTGCAGGTTTTATGGGCGTGGTATTATTGCGTGAAGGCTTGTTTTTATTTGCGATTATGATTTTGGCTTCATTGATTAGCATTGCCACAGGTTCTCAAGAATTGGTTGATTTATTCAATTATGTACCGTGGCTGGTTTGTTTGGTGATGATTTTTACGAATAAAGACCGCCGCTCATTGCAAGATATGATTGCCAAAACCGTGGTCGTGAAATTGCCATCAAAATAATCAATAAATCTGTATCTCCCATGCTTTCAGGCTGCCTGTAAATGAAAACCCCATTTTCAGGCAGCTTTAACATTTCATATTTCATCAACTTAACACAATATCTGCTACAATGCGAACCGCTAGGGGTTAATGACATTTCGTTTTGTACCTTGATTTTGTCAGCAAAAACGACCAATTCAAGGCAAAAATGCGAGTCAGGTTGAACACCTGATGAGTATTTTTAACGCAGAAGTGGACGAATTTTGATGCAAAAGCAAGTGCAAAATGAAATGTCATTAGCCCCTATTACATTCAGAATATTTTAATGGGAGTTCGTTTTGTCATTTTTGCAAACCATTTTGGCGTTTTTATTTGCCATTTTATTATTGGTCAGCTTGCATGAATTGGGGCATTTGCTGGTGGCGCGTTGGTGCGGCATCAAGGTTTTGCGCTTTTCAGTTGGATTTGGAACGCCGTTTTACACCAAACGATGGCGCAATATTGAATGGTGTCTGGCGCCGATTCCACTGGGCGGCTACGTCAAAATGGTGGACACGCGTGAAGGCAACGTCGCACCCGAAGATTTGCCCTATGCTTTTGACAAACAGCATCCACTCAAACGCATTGCGGTGGTGGTGGCAGGGCCTTTAACCAATTTGGTTTTGGCGATATTTTTATATGGTTTTGCATTTGGCTTGGGTGGCGTGTATGAGGTGCGTCCGTATGTGGGCAAAGTGATTGCGCCATCTATTGCGGCACAATCAGGTTTCCAAGTTGGCGATCAAATCATCAGCGTCAATGGCAAACCCGTCAAAACCATGGCAGATGCTCAAACCGAAATCATTTTAAATTTAGAAACAGGCAAAATTGCGGTACAAGTATTAAACGCTCAAAATCAAACCGTTGAACGCATCATTGATGCCAAAGGCACACCGCAAGCCGAGTTAATCGCCAAACGACAAGCCAGTTTAGGCATTAGCCCATTTAAAACGTTAAATGAAATTGCGGAAGTCAGCCCCAACAGCGCCGCCGCCAAAGCAGGTTTGCAAGCAGGCGACAGCATTATCGCGGTGAATGGCGTGGCAACGCCGCAATGGGACGATTGGGCAAAAATTGTGCGTGAAAATGCAGGACGTCATTTAAAAATTGATTATGTTCGCGCTGGCAAAACGCATCAAACGTCATTATTACCCAAAAGTTTGGAATTACCCGACCGCAGCCAAATCATCGGACAAGCAGGTTTGCTGCCCAAACCCGATGAGGCATGGGCAAAACAAGTTCGCCAACGTTACAACGTGAGCTGGGGCGAAGCCATTCATCTAGGCTGGGAACGCACAGTCAAATATTCGGTGATGACGTTGAAATTTTTTGGTCAATTAGTGATTGGTCAAGCCTCATTAAGCCATATTTCGGGCCCGATTACGATTGCTGATGTGGCGGGACAATCGGTGCAAATTGGTTGGCAGCCGTATGTTGAATTTTTGGCGTTGATTAGCATTAGTTTGGGCGTGATGAATTTATTACCCATTCCTGTATTAGACGGTGGACATTTGGTTTATTATACGGCGGAATGGATTCGTGGTAAGCCGTTGAGCCAATCCCTGCAAGAATGGACATTGCGTTTGGGTTTGGCAATTATGCTGACGATGATGGTTTTGGCATTTTTCAATGATATTTCCCGATTGTTGGGTTAGCTTTAAATGGCTGTTTGACGTTTCAGGCAGCCTGAAAACATCATTTAATTTATTTTAATATAATATAACTGGATAATTATATGACTTTAAAGAAAATTCCATTGGCACTCATTGCCATGACGGGCGCAGTTGCACCTGCTTATGCAAATAACTTTCAAATTAACGAATTTCGAATTGAAGGGGAACAGCATACTTCAGAAGCGACTGTACGCTCCTTGCTACCTGTCAAAGAAGGCGACCAATACACGGAAGAAATGGGCGAAGATATCATTCGTAATCTGCACGCCAGCGGCTTTTATGAAAATGTGATGTTGGAACAAAATCAAAATATGCTGATTATCACGGTGAAGGAACGCCCCATCATCAGCAACATCACCATCAAAGGCGCAAAAACGCTGCAAAATGATGTGATTTTAAAACAACTGTCTCAAATGCGCGGTCGCACCAGCGATAAAGACAGCGATTTAATTGTCAAAAATGATACGAATAAATCACACGATGATAAATTAGCCGATTTGGAAAAAAGCACGGCGGATAATGTTACCGAAGCTTTGTCATCAACAGGTTTGGGTAAAGGCGATTTTTTCAGTCAAGAAGCCTTGGTATTGGGAATGCGTTCCTTGCACAGCGCCTATCGTGAGCAAGGCAAAAATAATGTCAAAATCACGCCAGAAGTCCAGCCATTAGCCAATAATCGCGTTGCGGTAACCATTACCGTTGATGAAGGCGATACCACGCGTGTCAATCAAATTGACTTTGAAGGCAATGAGCATTTCAGCGACCGTCAATTAGCACGTCAAATGGGTTTGACCGATGGTACGATGTTCTCATGGTTCAGCAAAAGCAACGTGTTTTCATGGGAAAAAGCCAATCAAGACAAAGCACGTTTGGAGGCATTTTACCGCCGCAAAGGTTTTTTTGATTTCCGCATGGATTTAGACGACATTGAACGTCAATTAAGTGATGATAAAAAACGTGAAGCCATTACCATCAAAATTTATGAAGGTAAACGCTATCGCTGGGGAACATTTGATGTGGTAGGCGACCACAAAGATGTACCCAAAGAAAAATTGATGAAACATTTGTCTAAATTAAAAGCTGGCAAAATCAGCAATTATGATGAATTGCAGGAAGCCATGAATTTGATTAAATTGGATTTGCAATCCGCAGGTTATGCTTATGCGGATGTGCAGCCAATTTCTGAACGCGCTGATGATGTGATGAATGTGAAAGTCAATGTTTCCACAGGTCCGCGCGTCGCAGTCAATCAAATCAAAATTACGGGGAATACCAAAACACGCGATGAAGTGTTGCGCCGCGAGTTCCGCCAAATGGAAGCCGCCACTTATGACCAATCGAAAATCAATCGTTCGGCACAACGTTTGCGTCAATTAGGCTATTTTGAAGAAGTTAAAGTGAATAACACGCCATTGGCAGAAGATACCCATCAAGTGGATATTGATGTGAATGTGAAAGAACGCAATACAGGCAGCCTGAACGCATCGGTGGGTTGGTCGCAAGACGATGGCATGGTATTGGCAGGTAATGTTTCACAAGATAATTTGTTTGGTACGGGTAAATCAGGCTCGTTGGGCATTTCGCGCAGTAAGGTACGCCAACAAGGTTCGTTGTCCTTTACTGACCCTTATTTCACGCCCGATGGTGTGAGCATGAGCTATAGCTTATTTGGTAGCAATTACAATCCATATAAACAAAATAATAGTCCGCGCAGCTATAAAATTACACGCTATGGCGGACAAGCCGTGATGGGCATTCCGATTACCGAATACGACCGCGTGAACGTGGGTTTGGGTGCGGAACACATTAAAATTGGTTTATTTAGCCAATCGCCAGCACGTTATCGCCGCTATGTTGATGAATATGGAGAGAAAAACTGGTTATACAAAGGCATTTTGAGCTGGTATCGCAACACCACAGACGATGCGTATTGGCCGACCAAAGGTTACAGCATTGGCGTGAATGGTGAGGCGACGTTACCGGGGAGCGGTTTAAAATATTATCAATTAGGTCATCAGCAAACATGGTATTTCCCATTATCACGCGATTTAACCTTGATGTTGAATGGTCAAATTGGTTACACGGGCAGCTATGGTAAAAGTAATAATGTGCCGTTTTTCTATGTACAAACAGGTGGTGGTTTAGGTTCGGTGCGTGGCTTTGAAACAGGTTCATTGGGCCCGAAAGCCTATGATTATGACATTTACGGCTATCAAACCACCGAAACATACGGTGGTAACTATGCTGCCAATGTGAACGCAGAATTATTATTCCCGATGCCAGGCATGAGACACAATAAATCAGTACGTTTGAGCGTGTTTGCTGATGCAGGCAGCGTGTGGGACGGTAAAACCTATACCGCCGCCGCTTACAATGCCACCACCAACCCCTACTCTCACGGTGGTTACTATGGCACAGGCAACCGTACTTCTACCTTTAAAGAAGAATTGCGCTATTCTGCAGGTGCGGCTTTGACTTGGATTTCGCCGATGGGTCCTATTAAATTGAGCTACGCTTATCCCATCAAGAAAAAAGATGGCGATGAAATTCAACGCTTCCAATTCCAACTGGGTACGGTGTTCTAATGATGACAAAATTGATTCGTAATGCTTGCCTAGCTGCCCTACTGTTTTCAGGCAGCCTGAATGCAGTTGCGGCAGATGGTATGAAATTTGGTTATGTAAATGCCGTTCGCGTGTACAGTGAATCCAAAGCAGCGCAACAAATTGAACAAAATCTGCAAAAAGAATTTGCCAAACAGCACCAAAAAATGGAAGCACTTCAACGCGAAAACAACGACATTCGCCACAAACTCATGTCCATCAGCAATTTACAACCTGCTGAACGACAAAAATTGGAAACCAAATTGATTCAAAATCGCATGGCAGCGACCAAATTTATGGAAGAATACAATTTGCGCCGCAATGAAGAATTTGCCGCATTGCAACACAATGCCAATCTCATCGTGCAACGCATTGCCACGGAAGACCAATTTGACATGATTGTGCAAGAAGCCGTGTTTGTACGCGCACCGTATGACATTACCGACCGAGTGATTCGTTTGCTGGACGGTGGCAAATAAAATCAGGCTGCCTGAAAATAAGTGAGCATCAACCAACTTGTTTTCAGGCAGCCTGTTTATTTTAAATTTTTATTTTGAAAGAATCATCATGACATTCACCCTATCAGAAATCATCGCCAAACTGGGCGGCGAATTACGCGGCAACGACATCCACATGACCGCCATTGCCCCAGCCGCACGCGCTCAAGCCAACGAAATCACCTTTCTTGCCAACCCCAAATACAAACAAGAAGTTGCCGACAGCGCAGCAGGTGCCATTATCGTTTCGCCCAAAGCAGCCGATTTATTCCCAGACCGCAATCTCATTGTGGCAGCCGACCCCTATTTGTATTTTGCACAAGTAGCGCGTTTATTTAGCCCGATTGTGGCGGCGCGAGCTGGTGTGCATCCCACAGCCGTCATTGAACCCACAGCCACCGTGCCTGCCAGTTGCGAAATTGGCGCAAATGCCTATATTGGCGACAATACCGTATTGGGCGAGCGTTGCCGTATTTTGGCAAATTCAGTTGTGCAACACGATTGCGTCTTGGGCGATGAAACCGTATTACACCCCAATGTAACCATCTATTACGGCTGCACATTAGGCAAACGCGTAGAAATCCATTCAGGCGCAGTGATTGGTGCAGATGGATTTGGATTGGCATTTGCAGGCGACCATTGGTTCAAAATTCCACAAACAGGCGCAGTGACATTGGGCGATGATGTTGAAATTGGCGCGAATACCACCATTGACCGTGGCGCCATGTCCGACACCATCGTGGGGCGCGGCAGCAAAATTGACAACCAAATCCAATTAGCACACAACTGCCAAGTGGGCGAACACACCGTCATTGCCGCCAAAACAGGCATTTCAGGCAGCACCAAAATTGGCAACTATTGCGTGATTGGTGGCGGCGTAGGCACGGTGGGACACATTGAAATTGCTGACAAAACACAAATTGGCGGCGGCACATCGGTAACACACAGCGTAACCGAAAGCGGACAACATTTTGCGGGCATTTTCCCCATGCTGACCCACCGCGAATGGGCAAAAAATGCCGTTCACATCAAAAACCTAAATGAAATGAATAAAAAACTAAAAGAACTCGAAGCCATCATTCAAACATTGCAAACACCATAAACAGCTCGCGTAGGTAAAACAAGAAACCCATCGCCCCTACGCTGACTGATATTTCAACGGGAACGCGGCGTCTTGCCGCCGCACCCACGCTTTTGGGTGGTGGCGCGAAACGGTGCGTTCTTCGTAGAGTAGGTTGGGCGGATTCTTGAATCCAATATTTTTCTGACAATCAAAAAAATGTCGGATACAAGTATCCGACTTACCACTCACCATCACGACGGGCGCAGCGTGGGTGCGGCGGCGCAACGCCGCGTTCTGGCAATCTACTATCATTCATGATATTAATCAGACACAATGTGTTCTACCGATAGCACCCACACCGTGTCCTGCTCAACGCGAAATTTCACATTCACGCCAGCCACTTCCATGCCATACACGCGCTCGGGCAAATCTTGATACGCAGGACGAGGGTCTTGCGCCAAACATTGTTCCACAATCGCTTTCACATTTTCAGGCAGCCTGAAAACATCTTCGTGCCAACACACGCGCAACTGCGGCGGCGCACCATTCACAAAACCCGATGCCGCATCAGGCTTCGCTTCCACAAAAGGAATGTAGGGCTTGATGTCCAACACAGGCGTGCCATTCAACAAATCGCTGCCACCACAAATCAAACGAATCGGATGCGCCCCATCGTCCACGCGCCGCAATTTCAACAGCGACAAACCCAAATGATTCGGACGATGTGGCGAACGCGTGGCAAACACCCCCACCTTCTTCTTCCCACCCAAACGCGGCGGACGCACCATCTGCGCCCAACCTTCGTGAATCGCATCGTGAAACACAAATTGCACCCAAATATAGCCAAATTCCGCCAAACCACGCACCGATTCCGCGCCAAATTCAGGGTTCAGCACAATCACCGTTTCGGCGGCAGGCACCAATTCAGGTTGGCGCGGAATACCAAATTTATCCGAAAACGGCGATTCAATCACACCAATCGGAGCAACAGAAAACATCATCAATATTGCCTAACACAAAAATTAACCAAATAAAAAAAGAACGCGGCGTCTTGCCGCCGCACCCACGCTTTAGGTGTGTGGCACGAAACGGCGCGTTCTTCATAGCTAACCATCAAAGCATTACTCACACCAAGCATCATCTTCTGCCGCTTGTGCCAATGCATTGGCTTGACGCAATAATTCATCGCACAATACATCTTCCGTTTTACCACTTGCCACCTTTTCTCGTGCAATCAACAAAGTATGCGGAAAATAAGCGCGTACCTGCTCATAATCATGCAACACCGAAATAATCGCACGACCTTGCCGATTTTCCTGTTGCAGCACATCTAATAAAGCATAAGTGGTTTTGGCATCTACCGCATTAAATGGTTCATCCAGCAGCAAAAATTTCGCATTTTGTACCAACATTCGCGCCAATAATACCCGTTGGAATTGCCCATTGGATAATTCACCAATCGCGCGGTGAGCAAAATCACCCATTTCCACACGATTTAAGGCAGCCTGAACCCGTTCACGTTGCGCCGCATTCACACGCCCAAAATAGCCAATTTCATACCACAAACCCATCGCCGCCAATTCAAACACACTCATCGGCTGCGACCTGTCCACATCCGATTGCTGCGGCAAATACGCGATATCATGTCGCGCCAAATCCCGCCAATGCACCGTGCCTGTATTCAGTGGCAATAAACCCATAATCGCTTTGAGCAACGTGGATTTCCCTGCACCGTTAGGGCCAAAAATCGCGTACATACAGCCTTCAGGAAACGCCATGTCCACATGATGCACTGCAGGTCGCGCTTGATAGCTGACGGTTAAATTTTCAATATGAATGCCACTCATCACGCAACCGCCCAAAAATACACGCCCCACAACACCGCCAATACCGCCATCGCAATCGCCAGACGTTGCACCAAACCTGTTAATAATAAAGAAAATTTCATAATAGATTAATTTTTAGGTTGCCTTTTGGTACACGACAAAAAATTTGAAATAGGAATATCAAAGGTTTTGCGCTCTATCGCCGCGCAGGCGACTTACTTTTTAAAAAAGTAAGCCAAATAATAGGCAATTTAATGATTTCATATCAAAATCATACTTTCAGGCTGCCTGAAAGTATGTTGATATGCAAACCGTTGAGTTGCGCCCCAGTCTGCTGTAACAGCCGAACAAAACAGGATTTTGGCGGAAACAAGCGTGTGCCTGTTTGAGCAATACGAAGTATTGCGAGTTCACACGCGCCGACAAAATTCTGTTTTGTGAGGGCAGTTTGCGAAGCAAACCTGTTACCTGCAGTCGCCTTTCTTTGCCTACTTTCTTTGGCGAAGCAAAGAAAGTAGGTCGCCGCGCGGCGATAGAGCGCAAACGATTAAATCACCACTTATTTTATTTTTGTCGTGCACTAAAAAGGCAACCTGAAAGATAAAAAAAGATTCATGATACTGTATAACAAAACCAATCTCAAGATGAACGCCATTGACACATCAAAAATATTGCCAAATCAAACCACTTAATCCGAAAATTCCGCCACCACATCCAAAATATCCGCGCCAAATTTTGCAATTTTCGCTTCGCCCAAACCATAAATCTGGCTTAAATCAGCTAATTGCTGCGGCAACTGTTCCACCACATCGCGCAACGTTTTATCACCGCAAATCACATAGGCTGGCACATTTTCCGCTTTCGCTTGCGTGGTGCGCCATTGACGCAACGCTTGCCACAAACGCTCTTCGCGTTCGGTGCGTAACCAAGTATCGGTTTTGGCAACACGCGTGGCGGCTTTTTCACGTTTGAGTGGTCGCAACAACACCTGTTCTTCGCCACGCAAAACCGCTTTGGCAGCAGGCGTTAAAATCAAGGCTTGATAATTATTCATATCATTGTTTAATAAGCCCAATCCAATACATTGTCGCGCCACATTACGCCAATCTTTATCGCTTAAATTCGCGCCAATACCAAAGGTGGATAATTGGTCATGATGATTTTGTTTAATCCAATCCGTTGATTTACCGCGTAATACATCAATCACATATCCAGCCGCAAATCGTTGTCCCACGCGATACACGCAGCTCAACAATTTCTGCACCAACTCCGTGCCATCAAATCGCGCAGGCGGATGCAAGCAATTATCGCAATTCCCACACGGTTCACTGCTTTCACCAAAATGGCGTAATAATAATTGACGGCGACACGATGCCGTTTCGCACACATCAAACATCGCATTGAGTTTTTGTAATTCCACTTGTTTTTGAAAATCAGATGCTTGGCTTTCCTGAATCCGCTCTTTGAGCAACACCAACACATTCATACCATAACACAACCAACTGACCGCAGGCAGCCCATCGCGTCCAGCGCGTCCACTTTCCTGATAAAAATGTTCAATGCTTTGCGGCATATCCAAATGCGCGACAAAACGCACATCAGGTTTATCAATGCCCATGCCAAAGGCAACCGTTGCCACCACAATAATATTGTCTTCATGTGTGAAACGATGTTGATTTTGTTGGCGTAATTCCAAGCTCAAGCCTGCGTGATAAGGCACGGCATTCAACCCATTTTCACATAAAAATTCCGCCACATCTTCCACGCTGCGGCGACTTAAACAATAAACAATGCCGCTTTGCCCGTGCATTTGTTTTTTAATAAAATCCAGTAATTGCTTTTTACCATTATGTTTTTCAATCACTTGGTAATAAATATTCGGACGGTCAAAGCTGGAAACAAATTCGGGCGCATCTTCTAATTTCAAATAATGCTTCATGTCGGCGCGGGTTTCCGCATCGGCGGTAGCGGTCAAGGCAATGCGCGGAATGTGGGGATAGCGGTCGGCAAGCAAGCCAAGCTGTTGATATTCAGGGCGGAAATCGTGTCCCCATTGGCTAACGCAATGCGCTTCGTCAATGGCAAACAGACTGATTTGAGTGTGGTCTAAAAAACGCAAAAATTTGTCTGACACCAAACGTTCGGGCGCAACGTAGAGCAATTTCAGGCTGCCTGAATCAATATCTTCCGCTAATTGGCGCACCACTTCGGGCGGCGTGCCGCTATGCAATGCGGCGGCATACACCCCAGCAGCGCGTAAATTCGCCACTTGGTCGTCCATCAGCGCAATCAGAGGCGAAACCACAATCGCCACCCCATCTCGCATCAAAGCAGGGACTTGATAACACAACGATTTCCCACCGCCTGTCGGCATCAACACCAGCGCATTGCCGCCACGCGCAACGGTGTCCACAATATCCGCTTGTTTACCGCGAAAGGTGGGATAACCAAAAACTTCATGCAAAATATGTTGGGCGGAGTGTAGCGACATTTCAGGCTGCCTGAACAAATGAAAAATGAGATTTTAACATGCGAGAAATTATTTCAGATAGCGTATGGATTGAGAACGCGCGTCTTGCCCCGCACCACGCTTTTAGGCGGTGGCACGGAACGGTGCGTACTCCGTAGTTTGAATTTCGCTGGACGCGTCGTCCTTTCAGGCCAGCCTGAATTCGACAATTTTTTGATTTTACATGAAAATATCGGATTCAAGAATTCGACCTACCGTATTTACGAAGAACGCACC
>JBHARQ010000053.1:0-5539 GCA_041831015.1 Simonsiella sp.
CTGAAAGGGCGGTAAATGCCCCAAAATATGGGCATTTGCTGGCTATTATCGTTGATATTTGCCTAAATTTGAAAAATTAGCCGAAATTTTTTGGAAAATTTCGGCTACAGTTGAGATTGGGTGTTTTGCAAAGGTTTCAAACGGTCAATTTGCTGAAAATGTCAAACAGGCTGCCTGAAACCTTTGGGATAAGGTTTTCAGGCAGCCTGTTTTTAATTAAATCAAATTACAAAGTAATTTCGCGGGTTTCGCCATTTGCGGTTTCGGTAATGGTGAAAGTACGTGCTTCGGTGTTGGCAACTAATTTCGCTGATACGCCAGCTTCTTTGTTGTCCCACACGATTTCCATTTCTTTCGCGCCCAACGCTTTTACGCTGAATTCGCCGTCAAAGGCTTTGCAAGTATTGCGGAATTTCAACAAGTTAAACAACTGTTGTACCACAGGACGTTGAACGGTTTGGTCAATTTCTTCCAAAGAGTAGTAATGACGGTTGATGTTGCGACCTTCTTTGGTGCGCTCCAACAATTCAATGTCGTTTTCGCCAGCCAACAAGCCCACATAGTAAATTTGTGGGATACCAGGGGCGAAACATTGCAATACACGCGCCAAGATGTAGGCTTGGTCGTTGTTGCCCAACGCAGAGTAGTAAGTACAGTTGATTTGGTAGATGTCCAAATTGTTGTATTCTGCGGAGCTGTATTTTTTCTTCACGTTGGCACCTTGTGCATACAAGGCTTCGCGTGTGGCTTCGCATTCTTCGTCTGTCATCAAGTCTTTAACGTCCACTACACCGATACCATCATGAGTATCCAAAGTCGTGAATTGTTTGCGTGGGCAAATTTCCATCCAATGTACCAAGCGGTCTACATTGCCGCTGAACAAGGTGTGCAATACCAACATTGGCAAAGCAAAATCGTACACATAGTAATCGTGTTCAGCGATTTTCAACTGAATGGTGTAGTGTTCGTGAATTTCAGGCAGCACGGTTACATTGTGCGCTTCCAATACATCGGTACATTCTTTCAATGTATCCCAAATATCAGGTTCTACGAAGAAACAATTTGTGCCAATTTTTTTGTTGGCATAAGCAAATGCATCCAAACGAATAATTGCCGCGCCTTGCTCACACAAGAAAGTCAAATTGTCTTTGATGAATTTTTTGGCAACAGGGTGTGCTACGTCCAAATCCACTTGTTGCTCATCAAACGTACACCATACTTTTTCAGATGTGCCGTCAGCAAATTCAGCCATGCGGTAAGGGGCGCGTGGTTTGCGTTTGTAAATCAAATCCACTTGTTCTGGGGTAGGCTCGCCGCCTGTTTCTTTCCAAAAATCTTTGTAGCGGATAAACAAGTTACGCCATTCAGACGCGTCTTTTTTCTCCAAGAAATCTTTGAAATAAGGCGATTGTGCCGAAATGTGATTGACCATGAAGTCAAACATCAAGTAATAGTCTTTTGCCAACGCTTGCACGTCTTCCCAGCCACCGAAAGCAGGGTCAACTTTGGTGTAGTCCATTGGCGCAAAACCACGGTCGCCAGACGATGGGAAAAACGGCAGAATGTGTACGCCGCCAATCACGCCTTTCAAATGTTTTTCCAAGACGTGTTTCAGGTCTTTCAAGTTATTGCCAAGACTATCTGAATAAGTAATCAGCATGGCTTCATTTTTGACTTGCATGGTAAATCCTTACGAATGTAAAGTGGGGAAAATTCATTTTATGTAAATTTATTACAATGGCACGAAATATAGCCATATTTTGCCGCTTTCGCAAGACTCGCCAACACAACATTTTATATAAATCAATTTTTAGACCATGCGGTATTTTAATTACATAATAAAAACAATAATATAATCAAAAATAAAATTTCAGGCTGCCTGAAGATTAGGGGCTAATGACATTTCATTTTGCACTTGCTTTTGCATCAAAAATCGCCCACTTCTGTGTCAAAAATACTCATCAGGTGTTCAACCTGATTCGCATTTTTTCCTTGAATTGGTCGTTTTTGCTGACAAAATCAAGGTACAAAACAAAATGTCATTAGCCCCTAGGGTCAGCCTGAAATTCGCTTTTGTAATGAAATATCAGATTTACAAATTCACAATTTCGCCCGTGCGCCCTTTACTTTCCGCGCTGAGCCACCACACAAACGCGGGGGTGATGTCTTCCATATTTTTGCGTTCGTGCGCGGCTTCACCGGGGTGGGTTTGGATGCGTTGTGGCGAATTGATGCTGCCCGGCACCAAGACATTGGCGCGTAAATGGGTAAAACGCTCCCACTCATCCGCCGACACCTTGCACAAATAATTCAAGCCCGCTTTGGACGCGCCAAAACCGCCCCAATACGCTTGCGGTTGCGCCCCATGCGTTTCGCCAACAAAAATCACAGACGCATCAGGCGATTCTTTCAACATCGGGAATAAGGCGCGATTCAAACCCATAGGCGCAATCGTATTAATGCGATATTGATTTGCCCATTCATCCACCGTTTGAAAATCCAAAGGCGATAAAGCGTAAAAATAGCTGGCGCAATGCACGATGCCATCTAATTTACCGCCTGTTGCTTGCGCGATGGTGGCGGCGAGTTGGGCAAATTCATCTTCCTTTGCCGTCATCAAATCAAACACAATCGCATACGGCTCTTGTGCGCCACTGGCAACGATGTCATCGTACACTTTTTCCAAGCGTTTTTGGCTACGCGCCACCAAAATCACGGTTGCGCCTGCTGCGGCAACGGCTTTGGCAACTTGTTCGCCCAAACCTTGTGATGCACCCGTTATCAAAATATGTCTATTTTGCAAAACTGCATGATTCATATATTATCCTAATATAAATAATTAAAAAGAAAGAAAATATTATGCCACAAACTTCAGGCAGCCTGAAAATATCTGCCCCTTTTTAGGCGTGAACGTGGCGTATCGCCGCCACACCCACTCTGCGCTCGTGGTGATGGTGGGTGGTGATTTGAGTTTTTTAGGCGCAATCCCTTTCGTGCCACCCACCCAAAAGCGTGGGTGCGGCGGCAAGACGCCGCGTTCCCGTTTTATCATACGGATGTTTGGGGAGAAAGCGCGTTTTGTGCCGCCGCCAATCCGCTCAATACCGCCGCTTCTAATGTGGCTGGATAGCGTTCGTGCCAATAATCGCCCGCCAAAAAGATGCCTGCTTGATTCAGTTGCTGTTGTGATGGGATGCGGCGTTGAACGCTGCTGGCAATGGTGGCGCGTTTTTCGGTAATCACTTGGGATTCCAACGGCTCGCCCACATTCGGCGCAACGCTCAAGACATCGGCGTGAACGCGTGCCACCCAGTCTTCTGTTTTCAGGCTGCCGTGTTGTTCGGACACGCTGATGACGGCGGCGATTTCGTTGCTGCCGTTTAAGCGGTGGCGGTCAATCAGCCATTGGGCGGTGCCATAAGCTAATCCTGTCATCATGGCTGGCAATTTGGGCGCGGTGGCGTAGCGCAAATAGACGGTCGTGATGGCATGGTAACGCCAATCTTGTATGGCGGCTTGAATGTCGGGCGCGCTGTTTTCAGGCAGCAGCGCGGCTAAATGGTAGGGCGCAACGGCAATAATGGCACGGTCAAAAAGTTGTTGATTCACCAGAACGCCGTTTTCAGTCAAGGACAACCGCCCTACTCTGGTTTCGGTCATCACATTGCCACCTAATTGGGCAAATTTCTGCAACGCTGGCTCAACAACCACTTCGCCCAAATCTCGCGTGGTTAAACACAAATCGCTGCCCGAACCATCGGTCAAGACATTCATCAAAACGCGTAAACTGGCATCTTCCAATGGCGTATTGAGTGCGCCCCAGACAATGGGTTGCCAAAATTCTTCGCGCCATCGTGCGCTGACGTGATGTTGTGCTAAAAATTGGGCAACGGATTGGTCGGGTAATTGTCGCCATTGCCACCAGCGTAACGCCGCTAAATGTTTGAGCAACGCCACTTTTTCAGGCAGCCTGAACGATGGGGAACGCAATAAACCTGCCAATACATTCAACGGCTTGGGCAACCAACCAACCGCTTGAAAACGCAAACCATCTGCCATATACCAACGCATCGGTTTACGCGCAAACATTGCATCCACATCCACACCCAATCGCTGCAACCAGCCAAACACCGCCGCATAATCCGCAATCAACAAATGCTGCCCATTATCCAAAAATGAAAAGCCACCACGCGCCGCCACGCCACGCGCCCGACCACCTGCCACACGCCCTGCCTCAAATAACGTTACCTGTGCGCCCTGCTCTGCCGCCACCACCGCCGCCGCCAAACCCGACCAACCTGCACCAATGACAGCCACCTTCATGGTTTAAATCCAAACAGCCAAACACGCAAAGCAATCCGCAATTTACGCGGACTCGGAATTTTAATTTTATATTTCAAAACATTGCCCGCGCCATCACGTGCAATTTCTTCCAGCAACGCATAATAAATTCCCCCCATCACTAAACCTACTTTTTGACGTTTTTGGTCGGCTTTGGGCAATAAGTCAATGGCAGCACGATAAGTTTCACGCGCGCGCATCACTTGAAAATCCATTAATTTTTCAAATGTTTCTGTGGATTGATAAGAAAAAATCATCGCCTCTGTTACCCCAAATTGCGCCAATTCCTCTTGCGGCAAATAAATGCGTCCATTTCGCGCATCTTCGCCCACATCACGGATAATATTGGTTAATTGCAACGCCAAACCCAATTTATCAGCATATGCCAACGTCTGCGGTTCAGAAAAACCCAAAATGCGTACAATCAACCGCCCGACTACACCCGCCACGCGATAGCAATAATATTGCAAATCCGCAAAGGTTTGATAACGCACATGATGCAAATCCATTTCCATGCCATTGATGATGTCTTCCAACTCATCTTTTGGCAAACCAAATTGCCCAACGCGCTCGCGCAATGCTTGATTGACGGGATGTTCAGGCACACCATCGGCAGCAAAGACTTTGTCCAAATCTTGTCGCCACCATGCCAATGTTTGACGCGCCACACTGGTGTCCGTGCAATCGTCCACCACATCGTCCAATTCGCGGCAATACGCGTACAATACCGTCATCGCATCTTTCTGCTGTTCGGGCAAAAAGCGAAAGCCTGCCAAAAAGCTCGAACCGCTCGCTTGCGCCTTTTCTTCACAATAAGCTAATGGATTCATTTTAAAGATTGTTTATCCTAATTGAATTCTAAAAAAATTTCAGCACACGACCAAAATATAAAAACAGGGCAGGTTCAACACCAGCCCTGTTTTTCAGGCAGCCTTAATTAAAATTTACCGCCAGATTGATTTGCCATATAAACCACAACCGCTTTCACTTCATCATCGGTCAAAGTAGAACCGCCTTTAGGAGGCATCACACCACCTTTCGCGCCTGTGAAACCTTCAATCGCGTGTTTAAACAAGGTTTCTTTGCCTTGAGCAATACGCGGCGCCCAGTCTTCTTTATTGGTCAAACGTGGTGCATTCGGAATCGGAGAATTCACGCTATGACAAGCTTGGCATGATTTTTCAAACAATTCTTTGGC
>JBHARQ010000054.1:0-4030 GCA_041831015.1 Simonsiella sp.
CGTGGGTGCGGCGGCAAGACGCCGCGTTCTGGCAAAAATTCAGGCTGCCTGTCAAAAAAAGCGTGTACGAAAAGGCAGCCTGAAACCAGTTTCCCCAATAAAATTTGCTATAATTTCACGCCTCATTTCAAGACGTGAACATCATGAAACTTAATCCCGAACAACAAGCCGCCGTTGAATATTTAGGCGGCGCATTGTTTGTGCTGGCTGGCGCAGGCAGTGGCAAAACACGCGTGATTACCGAAAAAATCGCCTATCTCATCACTCAAGCAGGTTACCAACCGCATCACATCGCCGCCATCACGTTTACCAACAAAGCCGCCAAAGAAATGCAAGAACGCATCGCCCACCGATTGGGGCGCGAACACACTCGCGGTTTGACGGTGTCCACGTTTCACTCGTTGGGCATGAGAATTTTGCGTGAAGAGGCATTACATATTGGTTATAAAAATAATTTTTCTATTTTAGACGCATCAGACAGCGCAAAGATTATCGCGGAAATTGTCGGCAGTTCGGGGCGAGATGCGGTGTTTAAAGCGCAACATCAAATTTCATTATGGAAAAATAATTTGCTTGCGCCCGATGAAGTGTTTGCTTTGTGTGAAGATGCTTGGCAATCACACATCGCGCAAGTGTATGCGATGTATCAAGCCACTTTGCAGCATTATCAGGCGGTGGATTTTGATGATTTGATTCGGTTGCCCACATTATTATTGCGTGAAAACAGTGAAGTGCGTTTGAAATGGCAACAGCGTTTGCGCTATTTGTTGATTGATGAATGTCAGGATACGAATGCGTGTCAATATGCGTTGATGCGTTTATTAACGGGTTTGGAAGGTAAATTCACGGCAGTTGGCGATGATGACCAATCTATTTATGCGTGGCGTGGGGCAAATATGGAAAATTTGCGCCGTTTGCAAGATGATTATCCGCAATTAAAAGTGATTAAATTGGAACAAAATTATCGTTCCACCGCTCGAATTTTGCGTGTTGCCAATCAAGTGATTGGTCATAATCCGAAATTATTCCCCAAAACATTGTGGTCGCAACTGGGCGAGGGCGAGGCGGTGCGCGTGGTGGCATGTGCTGATGAAAAGCATGAGGCAAGTCATGTCGTCAATCAAATTGCGAAAAATCATTTATTGGGCGAAGGTTCGGTGAAGTATTCGGATTTTGCGGTGATTTATCGCAGCAATCATCAGTCGCGCGAATTTGAAGAAGCGTTGCGCCGCGCTCAAATTCCGTATCAAATTTCGGGCGGTCAAAGTTTTTATGATAAATCGGAAATTAAAGACGTGTTGGCGTATGTGCGTTTGCTGACCAATACGCAAGATGACCCTGCGTTTTTACGCGCTATTACCACGCCTAAACGCGGCGTGGGCGATACCACATTGGGCAAATTAAATGATTATGCGCGACAGCATGAATTGAGTTTGTTTCAGGCTGCCGCGTTTGTTAAACACCAGCGCGAGCAGTTTCATGGCAAACCGTTTGATGCGGTGTGTGAATTTTATGATTTGATGGAACATTATCGCGCTCAAATGCACAACGCGCATCCAGCGATATTATTAAGCCAATTATTAAACGATTTGGATTACGAATCCTATCTGTACGCCGCCGAAGAACATGCCAACACCGCCAAACGCCGTTGGGAAAACGTGCAATTATTATTGCGCGACATTCACGAATACGGTGAACGCGGCGAAAAGCTGCCTGAAATTTCGCAAAAAATCATCATCCGCACCTTATTGGAAAACAAGGAAGACAGTGAATTAGATGCCGTGCGTTTAACCACTTTGCACGCCTCAAAAGGTTTGGAATATCGTTTTGTCTATTTGGTGGGCTGCGAAGACGGCATTTTGCCGCACGAAAGCAGCGTAGAAGAAAACGGCGTGGAAGAAGAACGGCGATTGATGTATGTCGGCATTACCCGCGCCAAAGAGCAATTAACCATCACGCATTGCACCAAACGCCGCCGTATGGGCGATTGGCATTATCCCGAACCCAGCCCTTTTATTAATGAAATGCCTGTGGCTGATTTAATCATTTCTGGGCGTGATGGTGGGCAAGCGGTTTCGCAAGCGCAAGGTCGGCAAAATTCACGCGCTTTATTGGAGATGTTGAATAAGAAAATTGATGCTAAAAAATAATTTCAGGCTGCCTGAAAATGTTGAACAACATTCAGGCAGCCTGAAATAGGATTAACTCATTAATCTTCCGATTTTTTCACTTCAACAGGTTTTTTCGCAGCCAAACCCAATGATTTTTGCCAATCCGCTGGATTTTTCACCAATTCCAAAGCCTTGCGTAATTGGTCATCTTTAGCAGGATTGGGGATGCGACGTGAAGACAAATCTTCATCTTTTTTGTCTTTTTTATCTTTATCCACTTTAGGGATATTCGCATCTTCTACCACGCCACCTTTCACATCATCTGCGCCCAAAGGATTGCCGATGTGTCCGCCCAAATCTGCTTCACGCGCTTCATACAGACGGTCTTTGTCTTTCACTTCCACATCAGGCACAATACCAACGGCTTGAATTGAACGGTCATTTGGCGTGTAATACAAAGCCGTCGTGAATTTCACCGCCCCACCATTAGACAACGGAATCACCGATTGCACCGAACCCTTACCAAAACTACGCGTTCCCACAATCACCGCACGCTTATGGTCTTGCAACGCGCCAGCCACAATTTCCGATGCCGATGCCGAACCCGAATTAATCAACACCGTAATTGGCATCGTCTTAATTTCAGTAGGCAAACTTGCCAATGGGTCTTTGCCCAAGCCCATGGTGTAATCTTGCGGCTGTGCTTTCAACAACATCGCAGGTTTATTATTACGCCCTTTCGTGCTGACCACCGTGTCGCCCGATTTCAAAAAGACCGCCGACACGCCCACCGCCCCAGTCAATAAACCACCGGGGTCATCGCGTAAATCCAACACCATGCCTTTTAAAGGCTGTTTATTTTGTTTGGTTAATTCCTGAATCGACTCCACCACCGATGGCACAGTTCGTTCTTGGAATTGACTCACACGCACATAACCATAATCAGGCTCCAACAAATGATGGCGCACACTTTTCACTTTAATAATCGCGCGTGTCAAATGCACCACAATCGGCTTGTTTTCATCTTTACGCGCCAATGTGAGCGTTACTTTTGTTCCGGGTTTGCCGCGCATTTGTTTGACGGCATCGGTGCTGCTCATGCCGCGTGTCGATTGATTGTTAATTTTCACAATAAAATCGCCACTTTTAATCCCAGCGCGTTCTGCTGGTGTATCTTCAATCGGCGAAATGACTTTAATCATGCCATCTTCCGCACCGATTTCCATACCCACACCACCAAATTCGCCAGACGTGCTTTCTTGCAGCTCGCCATAGCCTTTCTTATTCATATATTCCGAATGAGGGTCAAGTCCCGACACCATGCCTTTGATGGCATCTTCCAGCAACTTTTCATCGCTTTCGGCGGTTACATAATTGGCTTTCACTTGCCCATACACTTCCGCCATGGTACGCAATGATTGAATCGGCAAATTATCTTGTTTCGTACTTTTATCAGCCGCCAAACTTTGCACGCTCACGCTCAAAGCGATGCCACTAATTGCGCCCAAAGTGTACAAACTGATTTTCTTAAAAATAGGTTTAGACATAACGATTTCTCTTGATGATAAAAACAAAAGCCATAAGATTAGGCGATTTTGTGCAAATAGGAAAGGGGTATTTATGAAATTTTATGCAAAATCAAGTTTTAAGCCTTTTTAACCACACAGGCAGCCTGAAATTGCCAGAACGCGGCGTTGCGCCGCCGCACCCACGCTTTTAGGTTGGTGGCACGGAACGGGGCGTTCTTCATAGAGCGGTAGGTTGGGTCATAGACCCAACAGAAACCTCAAAAATCATCAAGTTGGGTTTTCAACCCAACCTTGTATCTTCCCACTTGTGTGGATAACAACGTATTATTCACCTATCCAGTTGAGTAGGAAATTGAACCCACCCTGAGTGCCAAGACACTGTAGTGTAGA
>JBHARQ010000055.1:0-7142 GCA_041831015.1 Simonsiella sp.
AAAGCATTATTGTAGCAAAAATACTTTCTTTATCCGTTTATTTTATCTTTTAAATTTCAAATTATTATGCGTAAAACAAAAATAGAATCATTGAAAACCCGCCACTATTTATTACTTGCTGGATTAGAAGTGTTTTATCGTCAAGGCGTCACACGCTCAACGGTGCAAGAGATTGCACAAGAAGCAGGCGTTACGCGTGGTGCATTATATTGGCATTTTGAAAACAAAGAAGCCTTGTTTGAAGAATTATTCAAATACACGTTTCAAAGCATCATGCCTGAAAATTTTGAAGGGCAAACGATTGATGATGCATGGGCTTTTTTGCGTAGCCATTTGCTTCAAATTTTTCATAATATTGTTACCGATGATTTGCATCGCAAATTTTGCAATGTATTGAATTTAAAATGTGAACATAATCCGCACAATGAAACGATTACCGCATTGGCTAGAAAATATCACGAAATGTTTTTGCAACATATTAGTAATATTATGAATTTGTGCTATCAGCAAAATAAATTACCTGCCAATATTGACCTTGATTTGGCAACCATTTATTTGGAAAGCCAATTTATTGGTTTGATGAGATTGTGGATTTTTTATCCTGAACGATTTGACCTATTGGAAACAGCAGAACGCAGCATTGATGCGACATTAGCCACATTGCAAACCAGCGCATTCTTATTAAAATCATCATCGTAAAAGCAGGCTGCCTGAAAAAAACATCAGGCAGCCTAGTTTAATCATTGCAAAATTTGCCAATCAATCGCACAATTCAGTTTTATTCAGGTTTTGGCAAACAATAATGAATGACATTAAGCTATACACCAATAAAATTCCGATTTTAATTGTTCTCGTGATGGGGCTATTGCTGGCAGCAGGTGGCGGTTGGTGGGCGCACGTGCAGCCCAATGATAAAATCATTGGACAAGGTGCGATGGCGTTGGGTGGTGGTTTAACCTTGTGGATGCTTATCAAATTACTGCGTCGGCGTCCCAAAATCAGTCTGACCATACATGGCATCCAATTTTATTATCATACCGAACGTCATGACTCAACGAGTAAACAAAGCATTTTAAATCAATTTATTGCATGGGATGACATTCAAATCATTGAATTGAATGGCGCACAATTGTGTTTACAAATTGATGACAATCCGCCTGATTATGAACGCTTGACGGAAATTGAATTAGCCAATTTGCCGCCACGCGAAATGGTGTTGTATCAATTGTCTGCGAGTGTATCGGGATTGAATGTGTCGGCGAAAAAAATTGCAGATTGGGTAATGCAAATGAAAGCCACGCCTGCTAAAGAGCGTAATGCGTTGTTATTATCATTTCATTACGAAAAATAAATTCAGGCTGCCTGAACATATCGGGCAGCCCTATTTTAAATTAATCAATAATTTGTAACTCTACCAATGCGCGATAAATGCCATCATCTTCAATATTGGGAGCAATAAAATCAGCAATCGCTTTCAATTCAGGCACGGCGTTACCCATTGCCACGCCGCAACCGACTGCCGCAATCATTTCCAAATCATTCAATTCATCGCCAAACGCCATCGCATCTGCCAACGTCAAACCCAACGCATCTAATGCCGCTTGAATGCCACGCGCTTTAGAGCCTTGTTTATCCAGCAAATCTACCCCATTGGTATGCCAACGAATCGGGCGCAATGATTCAGGATAATGCGGCACCAGTTGCTCATCTAATGCTTGCGGATAAAATGCAAGTAATTGATAAACTTCATTTTCCTTGTAATAATCGCCATTAACTTGAATCGGAATGCCTAATGCGGTTGCCGCATCTTGCAAACGTTCTTCCAATGCCGATGCCCACACGCCCGACCGCGAAACATGCGCGTATGCCACCCCTTGCTGTTGCAAAATAGAAATGACTTGTTCAATGATTTGGTTTTCCAAAGGAAAAGAAACTAATTTTTTTCCTTGATATTCAACATATTGACCATTGATGGATACAAACATTTCCATATCACATTCTTGTGCCAATGCGCGAATCGGTTCAGGCAGCACCGCAATCGTGCGACCCGTGGCAATCGCCGTGATGATGCCGCGTTCATGCAATTTGCGTAATGCTAATTTGGTGCTATCAGGAATACGCCGTTCACACTTAATCCACAACGTATCGTCAATATCAAAAAACACAATTTTAGGTTGAAACATTTTGATTTTCCTAATTAAAAAATTTTTAAGTGGTTTTTCAGGTGTGCGCTCTGTCGCCGCGCGGGCGACTTACTTTTTAAAAAAGTAAGCCAAATAGATTGTCAAATTAACTTTTATTAAACAATCAGTTCGGATTATTTGAAAGATGCTTTTGATGCGAAATGAATTGAATTTCCTATTATTTGGCGTACTTTTTTAAAAAGTAAGTCGCCTGCGCGGCGATAGAGCGCAACTTTCACAGTTCTGCTGTTTAAATTTTACCGTGTCCTGAAAGTGAAAAACGCCCATTTAACCAACTGATTAAATGGACGTTTCAACATCGTAAACCGATTAGCCTTGTTTACGAGCAGGCAATTTTTCTTTAATACGCGCTGCTTTACCAGTCAAGCCACGCAAGTAGTACAATTTCGCACGGCGTACATCACCACGGCGTTTCACTTCAATTTTTTCTACGCGAGGAGAGTACAATGGGAATGTGCGCTCAACGCCTTCGCCATTAGAAATTTTGCGTACGATGAAGTTGCTGTTCAAGCCACGGTTTTTACGCGCAATCACTACGCCTTCGTAAGCTTGCAAACGAGTGCGGTTACCTTCCACCACACGCGCCCAAACGATAACGGTATCACCTGGTGCAAATTCAGGGATTTCTTTGTTCAAACGAGCGATTTCTTCTTGCTCTAAAATATCAATCAAATTCATGTTAAAAAGTTCCTAATATAATATGGTTCACTCGTTGCTTTCTTGACGGATTTTGTCTAAAAGGCGAGCTTCCTGTGGGAGTAAATCGCGTCCGTCCAATAAATCAGGACGGCGCATTAAGGTACGGCGCAACGATTGTTCCAATCGCCATGCCGCAATCAGCGCATGATTGCCCGATTTCAATACATCGGGAACACTCATACCCTGAAATTCAGTTGGGCGCGTGTAATGCGGATAATCCAGCAAACCATCAGCAAATGAATCTTGAATCGCGGAACCCATATCGCCCAATACATCAGGCACAAAACGCAACACCGCGTCCATCAACATCATAGCAGGCAGTTCGCCACCCGATACGACAAAATCGCCAATGCTGATTTCTTCATCAACCGATGTTTGCAACACGCGTTCATCAACACCTTCATAGCGTCCACAAAGTAAAATCAGATTATCTAATTGTGATAATTCAACGACTTTGCGATGGGTTAAAGGTGCGCCTTGTGGGCTTAAATAAATCACACGCGCTGGTTTCAGGCTGCCTGAATGTTGTTTGGCGCATTCAATCGCTTTGAACAGCGGTTCTGCCATCATCACCATACCCACGCCGCCGCCAAACGGTCGGTCGTCAATATAGCCCAATTTGTTATCTGCAAATTGGCGCGGATTAATGGCGCGAAATTGCCAAATGCCTTGCTGGTGTGCGCGACCCGTTACGCCATATTCCGTAATGCTTTGAAACATTTCTGGAAATAAGGTAATGGCTTGAATATACATCAGTAATCCAAACCCCAATCCACGGTAATCACACGCTCCGTTTTGTTTACATCATCAATATAATGTGAAACAAATGGAATCAGTTTTTCGCCATGTTCGCCATGCACCACAATGACATCGTGTGCGCCTGTTTCCATCAATTTGGCGACTTCGCCTAATGTTGCGCCATCACGATTGACTACTTTCATACCGACCAAATCTGCCCAGTAATATTCATCGTCATCGGTTTCCGCGAAACTTTCGCGTGGCACTTCAATGGTGTAGCCGCGCATTAATGCGGCAGCGTCGCGGTCGTTGATGTGCGTTAATTTGACTTGCAGCTCATCGCCAACGGCTTTACCTGATTCAATTTCAACGATTTGAACGTCTTTGCCTTTGCTCAAACGCCATTCGGGGTAGTCCAGCAAGCTATCGGTGTATTCGGTGCTGGGTTGAACTTTCAGCCAGCCTTTCACACCAAACGCGCCTTTGATATAGCCCATGGCTACCCATTGTTGCACTTCGCTCATGGATTAAGCAGCAACTTTTTGCTCGGCAACCAATTTAGCAACTGATTCGCTCAATTGTGCGCCTTGACCAATCCAGTGGTTCAAACGGTCAGCTTGAATGCGTACGCGTTCTTGTTTTTCATTGGCAACTGGGTTGTAGAAACCTACGCGTTCAATGAAACGACCATCGCGACGGCTGCGGCTGTCAGCAACAACGATGTTGTAAAAAGGACGTTTTTTAGAGCCACCACGGGCTAAACGAATCACTACCATGTTTAAAATTCCTTTGGGAAAAATTGCTAAATATAGAAAACCGCTAATTTTACTTGCTTTACCATAATTTAGGCAAGGATTATTTATTTTTCAAACGGATTTTGTTGTGCGAATGGCTTTCAGGCTGCCTGAAAAACATTTGGGTTAGTTTTCATCTTCCCAAGGATTCAAGACGCGTACACTAGCCGCTATAAATGGACTGGTATCGCGTGTTGCAACTTGAAAATTGTGATACTTTGCAGTTGCTGCAATATAACCCGTTATCTGTATTTTTATCACGGACATTTTGCCATTCTACACCACCAATTTCTTGACCAATGTTGGATAACATAGTCCCTAATCGCACAGGCTGTTCCCTATCGTTTTCAATCGGCTCAATAATCACTTGTCGCCCTTGCTTGCGGATATTGACAAGGCTGCCTGAAAAACGAAATTCTTTTGGCAAACAAACAACCTGTGAATTGCCATTCCAAAATAATTTTGCTGTGGTCATGTTTCGCTCCCAAAAATATAGCTGTGTTTAGTATATGTTTTTTTTATGCTGGCAAACAAGTTTTCAGGCTGCCTGAAAATATTGATTTTGATGACATTTGTGAACAACGCAAACGCCCAACCAACACCACGAAGCGCAAAACAAAAACGTGCCGCAACCTAAAAGCGTGGGTGCGGCGGCAAGACGCCGCGTTCTGTCAATCAAAAGAAACGGTTTTTCAGGCTGCCTGAATGCTTTTTATGAACCAGAAATGCTAAAATAGCCACCGCGTTTACAATACGGAGAAAAACCATGCGCCCTTTAATTTGCGAAATTCGTTTAAATCATTTGCGTCAAAATTATCAAACGCTCAAAAAAATTCATGGCAACAAGCTGTTAGCGGTGGTTAAAGCCAATGCTTACGGTCATGGCGCGGTCAAATGCGCCCAAGCCTTGCACGACATCGCGGACGGTTTTGCCGTAGCCTGTTTGGAAGAAGCGGTGGAATTGCGCGACAATGGCATTACCAACCCGATTTTGTTGTTGGAAGGGGTGTTTGAGCCGCAAGAATATGATTTGGTTGATAAATTGAATTTATGGACGGTCGTTCATCATCAGGCGCAACTGGAAAATTTGTTGGCGCACGATTGGCAAAAACCCGCTACCGTATGGCTGAAAATGGATAGCGGTATGCACCGCGCTGGCTTTTTTCCGCACAATTTCGCGGCGGCGTACACGGCGTTGGCGCAAAGCAATAAAGTTGCCAAAATTGTGAAAATGTCGCATTTTGCTTGCGCTGATGACGCAGAAACGGGCATGACCGAAATGCAATTAGAAGCGTTTGATTTGGCGTGTGAAGAATTGACTGGCGAAGAAAGTTTGGCAAATTCTGCCGCGATGTTGCGTTTTCCAGCCGCTAGACGCGATTGGGGACGCGCAGGTTTGGCGTTGTATGGTATTGCGCCCATGCCCGAATTTTCAGGCAGCCTGAAACCTGTGATGCGTTTAACCAGCCAAGTGTTTGCAGAACGTGTGTTGCAGCCACATGAACCAATTGGCTATGGCGCAACGTTTTACACCAAACGCTCTACGCGTGTGGGTTTGGTGGCGTGTGGTTACGCAGACGGCTACCCACGACTGGCTAGCACCGACACGCCTGTCGCGGTCAATGGCAAACGCACGCGTTTAATCGGACGCGTGTCTATGGATATGCTGACCGTGGATTTGAACGACAGCCACGCCAGTTTGGGCGACGTGGTGGAATTGTTTGGCGATACGATTAGCGTAAATGAAGTCGCGGCTGCCGCCAACACAATCGCTTATGAAGTGGTGTGTAACATCAAACGCGCTAAACGGGTTTACATTCGCTAAATTGTGCGATAAATAAAAAATAGGTGGCAGGTTTCTCCACCTATTTTTTAATGTTCAGGCTGCGATTTGCCGCGATTTTGTATTTTTAAATCAAATGATTGTGCTTGCAATCCGTCAATTAACACACGACTGGCTAATTCTGCGTTGGCGTGATTGCCACACACAAAAATATCTGCTGCCGCAAATGCGTGTTCCGTCCAAGTGTGAATGCTGATGTGCGACTCCGCCAGCAGCAACACCCCTGTTACGCCACTTTCGCCACCAAAATGATGAAAATGTTGAAACACAATCGTGGCATTCGCGGCATGGGCTGCCCGAACCAGCACCGCTTGCAACGCCTTCACATCGCCCAAAATCGCCACATCACAATCATACAAATCCAACAAAATATGTTGCCCAAGCGGTTGAATTGACGACATTATTTGTGTCCACCCGACACGCCGCCGCTGGATGTTCCACCGCCTGAAATTGAACCACCACCATAGCTGCGACTGCTGCCGCTACTGCTGCTTTCGCTGACCATGGAATAATTAATCACGCTGCCAATCATAATCACAGCGATGGCTAAAATAATATAACTGTTTTTTGACATTTGATTTTCCTTGAGTTTGTAAGTGTATAATAAAATATGAAAATAAGGTTATTTTAACTATGGGCAGATTCAGTACACGATATTTTTGAAAGGTTAGCTGAATATTTGCCAGAACGCGGCGTCTTGCCGCCGCACCCACGCTTTTGGGTGGGTGGCGCGTCTTTGTTTTGCGCTCCGTAGTGGTGGTTGGGCGTTTCAGGTTGAAACCTTTGCAAAACTCATGGAGCGCGGACGGCTCGTCCGCATTTTGATACAAACCGAAATAAGAATTGAATCAAATCAACCAAGCG